>JANLFZ010000293.1:3051-7800 GCA_024653385.1 Thermoguttaceae bacterium
ACGGATTGCAGATGACGGGCCGATCGACCGGCTGAATGGGAACCTGCGGGCTCTTCTCGGTCATGGCGCTACCACTTCCGACCATAGTCACGGGCAAGTTCATCGAGTTTGGCCCAACTCAGTGCCAAGCCGTTCACCTTGTTCCGAGGATACCAGACCAGATTGCCCTTGCTGATGCGCAGCTCACCGAACTTCTCGTCGTCCGCCCAGACCGTAAACACCACGTCGGCGTGAGCAAGGGGACGGTCGGGAACTGTGAAAGTCACGTGGTGCCGTGCCATGCGATTTCTCCTGCCTAATTCAACCGATGGACTACCATCACTTCGTTGCCCCTGGGGTCGATCACCTTCACGGCGACGCAGGCGTGTTTCCCGGCTGGGAACGGCAGCGACTCGGTGCCCGAAAAGGCCTCGAACGCCGCGTCGTCGATCACGCCGTGCTTGCCCCCCAGCGCCCGGGCCAGCTTCTCCCAGGCCGAACGGTCGGGAAAGAACGCCTGCGTGATGCAGAACGTCCGGCCGTCGTAGTCGCCATCGAGAAACCACGCCGCCACCTTCTGCTGGTCGGTCGAACGGATCGAGTTGGTCACCGGGTCGTAGATGTCCACTCCTTCCATCACGACGCGATACTCGCCGCGCTTGTCCGGCCCGAGCACCTTGGTGCGCGGCTGGCCGAACACCGAGAAAAGCTGGCTTCCCGGCTGCTCCTTCAACAGCCCGTTCATGGCCGGGTTCACATCGGGGCGGATGTGGGCCATGTGGATGCGGACCTTCAGCTTCGGGTCTTCGGTGAGTACCGCTTGGGCAGCCCCGTCGAAGCTGAAGCCGGCGATTACCAGGTCCTCGTAACCTCGGCGATGGGCCGCCCGGATCAACTCCTCGACTTGCTTGGCCGTCACCGGGCCGTACTGCGGGCCGAAGGCCACGGCCACGGTCGCCCGGCCCTCCGGGTCAGGGTCTTGCTGGCCGGCGGGCGCCCAGCGGCCCTCGGCGTGGATGCCGCCCTCCATCCCCGAGGTGCGCTCCAACCGCGAAAAATTGTTCTGCCGGTTGTTCGGAAACCGTACCCCGTCGACCCGCAAGAGCCGCGTCATCTGCTCCAGGTAGGCCTCGACGTTCTTCACCTCGAACTGCGTGCGCGGCTCGACCATGCGCATCTGGAAGGTCGGCTCCAGCTCGTCGGGCTCGCCGCCGAACTTGCCTTCGTAAACCACGTCGCCCAGCGAAAGCTCGGGCGGCTGCACGGCCTCGACCGTAAATGGGCCGCTCACGCGCACCACACCCTTGATCACCTCGGGCTGGTCGACGAGTTCCTCTTGCTCGGCGTTGGCCGCGATGCAGGCGTTCACTTCGTCCATCTTGGCCCGCCACGCGGCCCGATACGCCGCGACCGCCTCTTGAAGGGCCTTGGGCCAGTCGGGGTCGGTGTCGAAGGGCACTTCCCAGTCGTACCAGCCCGGGTGTTCCAGGTCCACCGTGTAGTCCTTCTGTTTCTTGCGGCGTTCCTCAGCGCTGCCGCGGTTCTCGGGCGGCAGGAGCCAGCGCCGACGGTCGGCGTCGGTAATCGCTCGCTTGCCCTCGCGCCGTTCTTTCTCGACCAGCTTGTAGGCCAGATCGTCGCGCAGCCGCTTGCTCACCTTGGCCAGGGCTGCGTTGCAGGCCGCCAAGCGCTCGGCCAGGAACGGTTCGTGCTTGGCCAAGATCGGATCGAGGTTCGTGTTCTGGGCGATGCTCTTGAGCGTGATGTGGGGCACGGTCTTATAGACAAAGCCCGGGTGGGGGTCCACGCCCGGCCGGCGGTTGCCGTTGCCGTTGCCCCGCTCGTCCTCGCCCTTGACGCGGTAGCGGTCGAACCGGGCGGTCAGGATCCGCTGCCGGGCAATGGCGATGGCGACGCGGCTGGTGTCGATCGTGATCCACCGCCGGCCCCATTGCTCGGCAACATAGGCGGTCGTCCCACTACCACACGTTGGATCGAGGACGAGATCGCCCGGGTCGGTGGTCATGAGCAGGCAGCGGCCCACTACGTCTTCCGACGTCTGCACGACATAGACCTTCGCTGCGCCAAATCCGGAAGGTTTCAGAGACCTCCAGTCGGAAGTGATGGGCCTCACATGTCCCTCATCCCTGTACCGCTTCCAAAGCAGGGAGTTGCCAACGACATAGAGGTAACCAGCCCGGGCCATTCTCCGGAGCCCTTCCGGATTTGTGGACCACCCACGGTTGGCGTATGGCGTGAATTGTCTCGATTCGAACTCGAACACCACGCGGGACTGGTCGGTTCCTGTTTGCGAGGTTGTATTGTCAAGGCGCAAGAACCGTCCAGGAGGTATCGGTTCCTTACCTACCTTCTGGGCAAAGCTTAAGTCGTGAATCTCACCCGCAGGTGTCTCCACGCATACATATCGCTCATTGGGATTCTCAATAGGTCGACGCGGTTCGTAGAGCTGGCGGTAACGGACTTGTCGGCGGTCTCGGGCGTACCAGAGGAGGTAATCCGTCGTTTCAGACAAAAGTGAAGAGGTTTGTCCTGATGTCTTGGAAAAGGCAATGATGGCACAAAAGTTGTCCCCGAACACCTCATCCATTACCTGCCGCACGCGATGCAGATTCTCATCGCTGATCTGTACAAAGATACTGCCCGTATCGGCCAGTAGTTCCCGCGCGACGATGAGGCGGTCGCGCAGGTAAGACAAATACGAATGAATCCCCAGGTGCCAGGTGTCGCGGTACGCCTTGACCATCTCGGGCTCGCGGGTCAGGTCGGTCTCGTTGTCCTTGACATCCCGCCGGCCGACCTCGGGCTGGAAGTTGCTGGCGAACTTGATGCCGTAGGGCGGGTCGATGTAGATCATCTGTACCTTGCCGGCCAGGTCTTCCCGCCGGGCAAGGGAGGCCATCACCTGGAGGCTGTCGCCCAGGATCAGTCGGTTGGTCCAGTCGATGTCGTGCCGGTAGAACTGCACGGCCTCGTGGTAGGCTTGCTCGGGGTCGGCAAAGAGGGACCGCTGCACGTCCTGCCGAGCCGCCACACGCAAGATGGCCTGGGCACTGACCCGCTCGTGGATGTGCAGGGCCACCGGATCGACCGCGAACCCGGCGGCCTGCTGCTCGCGCTTGCCCGCCCATTCCAGCCACGGCTCCTGGTGGCGTAGGGCCTCGGCGACCTGGCGGGCCTCTTCCGGACTGAGCGGGCGCTGGGTGGCCTGGGCCAGAAGCTCGGGCAGGGCGTCCGGCCCGCCATCGGGATCGAATTGCAGCACCGGCGGCCGGCGCGGGCTGTACGAGTACTCGATCTTGGGCATGACCGGTACCGTGCCCTCGGCCGCGATCTTGGCCGGCGGGTTGTTCTTGCGCTTCGACGATTCGTGCCGGTAGTCGGCCAGTTTGAACAGGTCGCGCGCGGTAGGCTCCGTCTTTTTTCGCTTGGCCATGCCGTTGTCCCTCGCCCTGATGGCAATCGTTGGCGTGCCTCGATCGCCCGTCTGGGGCCCCGGGAAGGGCCTTGCGTCGCTGCGAAGCCGATCGTGAGCCCCAAGGCGAGCGGGCCGCCGAGCGGGCCGCGGAAAGGCCACACCCGCCCGACGCGACGATTCTCGTCCGGCGCCCGCGCGGTTGTCAATCGGGTGGGCTAGCCGATCTTGGCGCCCAGGCGGTCGGCCAGGCGCTTGAGGGCGTCGGAGCAATCGTCGCGGTCCAGGTGGACGTGGATCAGGCTCATGCCCGACCGGTCCGACCAGGCCGCGCGCAGGGCCTCGTCGAACTCGCCCTCGGTGCGGACCTCGTAGCCGGTGCCGCCGCCGAGGACCTCGGGCAGGCGGTGGTAGCGCCAGGGCAAGATCTCGTTGAACTCGTACGCGCCGCGGTGCAACTGGCGCTCCGTGCCGTAGCCCTCGTTGTCGAGCACGATGACGATCGGGCAGAGCTTGCGGCGCACGATCGTCGAGAGTTCCATGCCGGTCATCTGGAACGCGCCGTCGCCGACCAGGACGATCGGTCGCAGGTCGGGCCGCGCCACCATCGCGCCGAGGGCCGCGGGCACGGCGAACCCCATCGACGTGTAATAGGCCGGGGCCAGAAACTCCGTGTGCTGGTGGATCACCAGGTCGGTGGCCGCGAACAGGGCATCGCCCGTCTCGGCAATGACCACCATCGACTCGTCGAGGAACTGGTTCAGCCGGGCGATGAGTCGCTGGATGGTGATCGGGCGCGTCGGGCAAAGCTCGAACGTCGCGGCGTGCTCGGGCGGGCGCGCGGGCAGAGGCCGCTTTGGCGCGCGCAGGCCGGCCGCGATCAGCCCCTCGAGGAAATCGCACATCACCACGTTGTGAAAATGGTGGTGGCTGATGCGCAGTTGCTCGGTCGTGGCGTAGATGCACTTGCCGGGATCGAGGTTCGCCGTGAAGATCCCCAGGTTGATGTCGCTCATGAACGCGCCCAACAGCAGCACCAGATCGCTTTCCTCGACGAAGCGGGTGACCTCGGCCCGGCCCATCGCGCCCTCGTAGATGCCCACGAACAGCGGGTGGCGCTCGCTGATGACGCTCTTGCCAAGCAACGTCGAGGCGATCGGAATGCCCGCGCCCTCGGCCAGGGCCAAGAGCCGGTCCTGAAGCCCGAAGCGGTGGATCTCGACGCCCGCGATGATGACGGGCCGTCGGGCCGCGGAGATCCGCCGGACTGCCTCGGCCAGGGCCGGCGAGCGACCCCGAGGCGCTTGCCGAGGCCGTGGCCGAGGCAGTCCGGCGGA
>JANLFZ010000294.1 GCA_024653385.1 Thermoguttaceae bacterium
ATCGCATGGCTGGCCGACTTCGCGCGGCAGATCGGGCAGATCCCGATCGTGTCGCGCAAGGAGAACCCCGGCTACGTGTTCAACGCGATGCTGTGGCCGTTCCTCGTCGAGGCCCTGCGCCTGGCCGGCAACGAGGTGGCGAGCATCGAGGACGTGGACCGGGCGTGGATGGGGACCCTGGGCACGCGGATCGGTCCGTTCGGGATCCTCGACCGGATCGGCCTCGACACGGCGTTCGAGATCATCTCCCATTGGGCCGCCCTCTTGGGAAGCGCGCAGGCCAAGGTACCCGCCGCCGTGCTCGAAGCGATGCTCCGCGCCGGGCGCTTGGGCGAGAAGTCGGGCGAGGGCTTCTACCGGTATCCTGGCCCGACCTGGGCCGAGCCGCATTTCCTCGAGCCGCGCCGTGCCGATTCCTGCGGCGCCCTTCCGGCGCGCCTTGGCAACGGCGTGCCGCCGGGCATTGCCCCGCTCGTCCAACCTGCGCCCCCTTTCTCGGCAAACGTCTGCGACCGCTTGACGCTGCGCCTGGTCGCCGCGCCGATTCACGAGCGCATACGGCCTACTCCGCATTTCGCCGGGGCCGCGTGGATCCTCGGCGAGAACCGATCGGCCACGGCGCTGCGCGAGCACCTGGTGCGGCTCGGGGTAGAGGTGGGCATGGTCCCCACCGGCGACGTCGACACCGCCCTGGCGTGGATCGATCGGGCCTGGGCAGTCCGGCCCGCACCTCACCTGTTCCTCCTAACAGCGCGCGACGAGGACGCGACCACCCGGGTCGATGCCTCTGCGTGGACCGCGCGCTACGAGCGCGGTCTGGTCATGCCGTTTTTCGTCTGCCAGCGGTGGTTCGCGCTGGTTTCCGAGGCCGGGCTGCTCGACGAATCGACCCTGGTCGCGGCGACCGCGCTGGGGGGCGATTTCGGGTTGTCCGGGCACGACATCGCCGCCGAGGGGGGAGGCATTGCCGGGTTGGCCAAGGCCGTCTTCATGGAGGCGGCCGCGCAGAACGCCCTCGGGCCGCGCGTCCGCGTGGTCGATGCTCCCGGGGATGCCGATCCGGTAGCCCTGGCCGAAATCCTCTGCCGGGAAACCGCCCTGGCCCAGGGCGGCGTCGTCACCGGTAGCGCCGACGAACAAATCCGCCGCCATAGCGAGATCGAGGTCGGCTACGTGGCGGGGCATCGCCACGTGGTTCGGGCCGTGCCCGCGCCGCTCGATCAAGGTGTCCCCGAGACGTTGCCCGACGGGCCGTGGATCGTCACGGGCGGAGCCCGCGGCATCACGGCCGAAGTCGCCTTGGCCCTGGGGCGCCGCTACCGCATGCCCCTGCACCTGATCGGCACGACCCCCTTGCCCGAGACCGACTACCTGGCGCTGCCCGAGGAACAGATGGCTTCGCTCAAGGCCAGGATCATGCAAGCCGCTTACGCCCGGCACGAGAAACCCAACGTCGCCTGGCAGCGGGTTGCCAAGGGCATCGAGGTCCAGAAGACCTTGCACCGTCTGGCAGACGCGGGCGTCCGTGCCAGCTACCATGTGTGCGACGTGCGCGACCGCGCCCGGTTGGCGCACGTGCTCGACCATGTGCGCCGAATGGATGGCCCGATCATCGGGGTGATCCATGGGGCGGGCGTCGAGTCGACCGGACGCTTTCAAAAGAAGACGCCCGAGCTGGTCGCCGCGACCGTGGGCGTCAAGTTCCTCGGCGCCATGACCCTCGTCGAGTTGACCCAAGGCGATCCGCTCCGCTATTTCCTCGCGTTCGGATCGCTCGCGGGGCGCTTCGGCGGCGTGGGCCAGACCGACTATGCCCTGGCGAACGACGCCCTCGCCAAGCTGATCGATTGGTTGCGCGCACAGCGGCCGGATTGCGTCAGCGTGGCGTTCCATTGGCCCGGGTGGAGCGAGGTCGGCATGTCGGCTCGGCCCGAAAGCCGCACCTCGCTCGAGCTGGCGGGCCATCGCCTCATGCCGCCGGCCGAGGGCGTGGCGCACTTGCTGGCCGAACTGGCCGCGGGTGGCCCCGCCGGGGAAGTGCTCTTTGTCGACCCGCGCGAGCTGCCCACGGACCATCTTGCCAAGGCCCCGGTCTAGTCGATTTAGGACTGGCGCGCGGCTGCCACCATGGCTCGCAGGTTGGCCTCGGGCACGTCGCGGGGGACCATCTCGCCCGTGTTGAACAAGTATCCGCCGCCGGAATGGCCGATCCTCACGAGGCGCTCGGTCTCGGCCGCCACCTGGTCGGGCGTGCCGCGGAGCAAGACTTCGATCGGATCGAGATTGCCGCTATAGCAGCACCTGCCGCCGAGGGCTTGCTTGACCTGGTTCAGATCGGCCGCCGGCCCGCAGTTGATGATGTCGGCGCCCAGTTCGGCCTCGGCAAGCAGGTGCGGAATCGAGACCTCGCTGTTGTGCAGGTGGACGATCGCCCCGGCAGCCCGCGCCCGCTCGACCAGCCGCTTGCACGGCCCGAGGGCGAACCGCCGGTACTGCTCGACCGAGAGCATCCCCGAAAAGGCGTTGCAGTCGCCGATCCAGACCGCGTGGGCCCCGGCCTTGACCTGGGCCTCGATGTACCGAGCCTGGAGTTCCACGAAGAAATCGCACGCGCGGGCCAGAAGGTCCGGATCGGAAAGTGCCAAGAGCATCGTCTCTTCCAGCCCGAACAAGAGCCCCACCGAGCTGTACGGCGCAGCGCAACTCCCCTCGACGAGGACACGGTCGCCGAAGTGCTCGCGCACCAGGCGGATCGCTTCGAGTTTCTCGGGCATGCGCCCGTCGGTCCGCGGATCGGGCATCCGAAGGCGGTCGAGCGTGGCCGCGGTCGGCGGCAGATAGTCGCGGGTCGCGCGGAGGATGTTTCCCTCGCCGTGCGTGCCCACGCCCAACGGCTCGAACTCGAAACAATCGTCGACCTGGAGCCACGCCCAGTCGTAGTCGAACTCCTCGATCGCGGCGATCCACACCTCGGCCATCTTGCGGCCGTCCTGGCAGACCGTTTCGTAGTCGTACCGCCCGTACCACTTGACGTCGAACTCTTCGCTGCACGCGAAGACGGGCAGGCGCTGGGGCCGCTTGCCGGCGATTGCCCGACGCACGTCGTCCAGTACTCCGTCGTAGGCCATGGGTCACCCTTTCGCCGGTTTCCGCTTTTCCTTGCGCGGGCTCTTGCCGATCGTCTTGTCGAGCTGGCACGGTCCGGGAGTCACGCCCGAAAGGTGCTCGTCGGCGATCTTGCGGATCTGGGCCACCACCTCGGGGTGCTCCTTGGCGATGTCGAACTTCTCGCCCGGGTCGTGTCCGAGATGGTACAACAAGGGCGGATCGTGCCGTTGTTCGGCATCCGGGCCATACGCCGACCGGGTGAGGAAGTGGGCCTTGTAGGGACCATGCCGCACGGCATACAGGCGCGTGTCGCGGTAGAAGAACATGGTCTTGCGCGGGCTGGGCCCCCGGCCGAACAGCACGGGCGAGAGATCGAACCCGTCGAGCGTGCGATCGGCGGGAAGCTTGCCGCCGGCCAGCGCGACGCAGGTGGGCAACAGATCGAGCGTGCTTCCCAGGTCCTGGACCACGCCGGGCTTGATCCGCCCGGGCCACCAGAACAGCCCCGGCTCGCGCATGCCGCCTTCCCAGGTGCTGCCCTTGCCCTCGCGCAACAGCCCCGCCGACCCGCCGTGCTGGTCGAAGGTCAGCCAGGGGCCGTTGTCCGACGTGAACACCACCAGCGTGCGCGAGTCCAGGTTCAACTCGCGCAGCGTGCCGAGGATCCGTCCCACGCCAGCGTCGATCTCTTCGACGACATCGCCGTACAGCCCCCGGGCGCTGCGACCCGCGAACTCCGACGAGACGAACAGCGGCACGTGCGGCAAGTTGTGGGCGAGATAGAGAAAGAACGGACGGTCCTTGTGCTGCCGAATGATGCGAATCGCCTCGTCGGTGTATCGCCGGGTGATCGTGGTCTGGTCGGCCGGACGCTCGATTTCGCGCTCATCGCGCAACAGGGGGCAGCGGAAATACTCGATCTTGGGATGCCAAAACGCCTCGCGCCCGCGGGGCGAATCGGGCGTGCGGTCCATGTCGTTCGAGTAGGGGATGCCGAAGTACGAGTCGAACCCCTGGCGTGTCGGCAGGTACGGCGGCAAGTGCCCGAGGTGCCATTTGCCCACGCACGCGGTCGCGTAGCCGCACTCGCGCAAGAGTTCGGCCAGCGTGATCTCGTCGGCCGGCAGGCCGCCGGCCGAATCGGGAAACAGCACGCGGCGCGTGTCGTGGCACATCCCGTTGCGGATCGGCAGCCGGCCGGTCAATAGCGCCGCCCGGCTCGGGGTGCAGACCGGGGCAGCCGAGTAGAAGTCGGTCCACCGCTGTCCCTCCGCCGCCATGCGGTCAAGATGCGGGGTGCGGATGGTCGGGTGGCCGTAGCAACCCAGGTCGCCATAACCCAAGTCGTCGGCGAAGATGATGACGATGTTCGGCCGACGGTCCGCCTCGGCCGCCCGGCTCGACCGCCCCCCCATGCCGGGCAGGACTGCCGAACCGGCGATTACGGCCAGGGCCACCAGCGCGCCAAGCGCCGGTCTTGCGCGGCACGGCCAGTTCCTCGGTTGAAGTCGGCAAATCTCGGCGATCATGAGCGGGCCCTCGCAATAGGCGCAAAATGGGTCGTCTTCGCGCGACACCAGTATCGGACCGGGACCACGCCCGGTCAACTTCCCCCGCGCCTGCCCGCACTCCCGCGTGCGGGCGATCTTCGATGTCCTGGTCCAGCATCTGGGTCCGGCGGCCGTGGATCGACATGAGATTGGATGATTCTGGGAGGTCGCCCGGACGGTGTGTCGCTGCTTGACCGCTGCCGGCACCGGCCTTCTTCTCAGATCCGAAAACGCCTGCCCGGCAGCGGTCAAGCAGCGACACACTCCCAAGATGGTGCAAGTCGATTTAGGCAAGGAAACGGCTGACGACGCCACGGCACTCTTGCAAGATTTCGGGCGCGAGGCGGTTTCCCTCGCTGGTGGGCATCTTAAGGCAACTTGGCGATACCGGTCGGGTGCGGTCTCGCTGGCGCGTCGGGTGAGCCTCTCAGGTGAATCGGCGGCAGCGCTGAGGTGCGCACTGGCTGGCGCGTCGGGTTGGTATGGCGGGTGTCCTCGCGCTAATAATATGGACCTCTTGACATTAGTCATTCTAATGCTAGGATGAATGCAATTGGGACCTGCCGGGACAAGCGGAGTTGCTGCGCCTGGCCGTTCGACAAGTTGCCCAGCGTGCCGGCTTTGCCCTTGTGGAAGGGGCAAATCGCGACAAGTCCGCCGAAGCGAGGCGGATGACGCGGGTCGGCTGGCCCAACGGTTCTCGCCCAACCAGGAAACCAGCGGAAATGTCCACCAGCCATCGACCCGCCGGCCAGGGTCTCTACGATCCGCAATACGAGCATGACGCGTGCGGCATTGGCGCCGTGGTCAACATCTCGGGGCGTCGGGACCATGCGATCATCGAGAACGGCAAGCAAGTGCTCTTGAATCTTCAGCACCGAGGAGCGGCCGGCGCGGACGAATCGACGGGCGACGGGGCGGGAATCCTCTTCCAGGTTCCCCACGAGTTCTTTGCCATCGAGGCCAAACGTCTGGGCTTCGCGCTTCCCGATCGGCAGAAGTATGGCGTGGCCATGGTGTTCTTGCCCCAGAATAGGGAGGTCCGCGGCCTCTGCGAGCAGACGTTGCTCGAGGCCGTCGCCGAGGGGGGCCTCAAGGCCCTCGGATGGCGCGACGTGCCGACCGAGGATACATGCCTGGGCGAGATCGCCCGCGCGGCCGAGCCGGTCATCCGCCAGCTTTTCATCAGCGGCGAGGGCCTGGCGGGCGAGGCCCTCGAGCGGCGGCTGTTCGTGATTCGCAAGCGGACCGAGCACCGGGTGCGCGCCCGCTTCGGCGAGGCGGCGGCCGACTTCTACGTGCCGTCGATGTCGTGCCGCACGATCGTCTACAAGGGGATGTTCTTCGCCCCGCAACTGTTCGCGTACTATCCGGACTTGGCCGACGAGCGCCTGGCGACCTGCCTGGCGATCGTCCACCAGCGCTACAGCACGAACACGTTCCCAAGCTGGAAGCTGGCCCATCCGTTCCGCATGATCGCCCACAACGGCGAGATCAACACGCTGCGTGGCAACATCAATCGGTTGCGCGGCTACGAGAAGACCATGGCCTGCAAGGCGCTAGCCGACGACCTTTCCGACTTGTTCCCGATCATCGAGCCGGGGGCCAGCGACTCGGCCAGTTTCGACAACGTGATGGAACTCTTGGTCCGCGCCGGGCGTTCGGCGCCCCATGCGCTGATGATGATGATTCCCGAGGCGTTCGGTCCGCAGTATCACATCAGCACCGACAAGCGGGCGTTCTACGAGTACCACGCGGCGATTCTGGAGCCTTGGGACGGCCCCGCGGCGATGGTCTTTACCGACGGCCGGTTGGTGGGAGGCACGCTCGATCGCAACGGATTGCGCCCCTGCCGCTACACGGTGACGACCGACGGATTGGTGGTCTTGGCCAGCGAGGTCGGCGTGATCGAGTTCGCGCCCGAGCAGGTCCGGCAGAAAGGGCGACTTCAGCCGGGCCGCATGTTCCTGGTCGACACGGTCGAGGGACGGATCATTACCGACAACGAGATCAAGGGCAAGATTGCCCGGCAGCGTCCGTACCGGCGTTGGCTGGAGGAGAACCGGATCGAGCTTCGGGGCCTTTTTCAGCCCTCGCGCACCGACCATGCCCCGCCGGAGACCTTGGCCCAATGGCTCCGCGCGTTCGGGTACACGCGCGAGGACCTCGACCTGATCCTCGCTCCCATGGCCCGCGACGGCCAGGAGCCGGTCGGCTCGATGGGCACCGACACGCCGCTGGCCGTGCTCTCGGACCAGCCGAAGCTGTTGTACGGCTACTTCAAGCAGTTGTTCGCGCAGGTGACCAATCCGCCGATCGATCCCTTGCGCGAAGGGCTGGTGATGTCGCTGATGTCGTTTACGGGCAAGCAGCGGAACCTGCTCGACGAGACGCCGCTGCACTGCCGGCAGTTGAAGCTTTCGCACCCGATCCTCACCAACGACGACGTCGAGCGGCTGCGCATGTCGAAACGCGACGACTTCAAGGTCGTCACGCTGTCGGCCCTCTTCGATGCCGACGATGGCGACCCCGGCCGGGCGCTGCGGCGGGCCCTGGACGATCTGCTCGATGCCGCCGAGAAGGCCATTCGCGAGGGTGCTTCGCTGTTGATCGTTTCCGACCGAGGCGTTTCGCCCCGCAAGGCGGCCATTCCCATGCTCTTGGCGACGGGGGCCTTGCAGCATGGCCTCTTGGACCGGCGCATGCGGAGCGAGGCGGGCATCGTGCTCGAAACCGGCGAGCCCCGCGAGGTGATGCACTTCTGCCTCTTGTGCGGCTACGGAGCCAAGGCGATCAATCCGTACCTGGCCTTCGAGGCGATCCGCAAGCTCCACGACGAGGGCAGGTTGCCGGCCGACGTGGATCTGGACGAGTTGAACGACCACTACATCAGCGCGGTCAAGAAGGGCATCCTCAAGACGATGTCGAAGATGGGCATCTCGACCTTGCGGAGCTACCACGGCGCCCAGCAGTTCGAGGCGGTGGGCCTGGCCAAGGACGTGGTCGACCGGTACTTTGCGGGGACCGCCTCGCGCATCGGCGGAGTGGGACTTGACGTGCTCGCCCGGGAGGCCCTGGCGCGGCACCGCGCGGCGTTCGGCCCCCGCGACCCGGCCGCGCTGGAA
>JANLFZ010000295.1 GCA_024653385.1 Thermoguttaceae bacterium
GCCGCCTGGACCTCGGGATAGGCGGCGGCCCTCTTGCAGGCCGGCAAGTGCCACGAGCTGTTGGGCGAAACGAAACAAGCGGCCGAGGTGTACGCGCGCCTGGCTTCGGCGTGGCCCGAGGCGCCGGCGGCCAAGGAGGCGGTCCAGCGCGCCAAGGCGCTGCGCCAAGACAGAAAGCCCTGATAACCCCTCCGCTTGAGGAAATCGTTATGAAATCGCGAACCAAACCGAATACCGTGCGTTGGGGTGGGCTGGTGCGTATCGGGCTCTTGGGGGTGACGGCGTGGGCGGCGCTGTGGTGGGGCGGTCCGGCCCAGCCGGCCGAGGAGCCCAAGCCCGCGGCCGCGCGTGCCGCGGCGGCCGAGAAAACGTCCGCCCCGGAAAACAAGAACGAGCTGATCGCCACCACCGACGTGCTGAAGGTCATGAAGGAAGGCGGGATCCTGATGTATCCCATCGCCTTCTGCTCGTTGGTCATGGTGGCCTTCATCTTCGAGCGTTTGATCGCCCTGCGCCGCGGCCGCGTGATCCCCAAGCCGTTTATCACGCGCATTGTGCAGCAGATCCGCGACGGGCAGCTCGACCGCGACCAGGCCCTGGCCTTGTGCGAAGAGAACGGAAGCGCCGTCGCCCAGGTCTGCGCCGGAGCGGTCCGCAAATGGGGCCGGCCCGCCGTCGAGGTCGAACAGGCGATCCTCGATGCTGGGGAGCGGGCATCGCACGGCCTGCGGGCCCACCTGCGCGTGTTTAGTGCCGTCTCGACGATCGCCCCCCTGCTCGGGCTGCTCGGGACGGTCTTCGGCATGATCCAGGCGTTCAACGCCGTGGCGGCCAGCGATGCCCTGGGCCGGCCGGAACTGCTGGCCAATGGAGTCGCCCAGGCGCTGTTGACCACCGCCTTCGGGCTCGTCGTGGCCATTCCGGCCTTGCTTGTGTACTACGTCTTCGTCAGCCGCGTCGACCGGCTCATCACCGACATCGACGCGTACGGCGAGGAATTGGTGCGTTTGATTTCGGCCGAGGAGATCGAACTTCGGGAAGAAGCCCGCGCCGGGAAGGGACGCCGCTCCGGACGCCGCGAGAGCGCCCCGGACGACGGCGGCAACGGCCAGGACTCCGGTGCCTCCGAAACCCAAGCAACCCGAAGCCAGGCCGGCAAACCGCCGAGCACCGGCCGCGACAAGCGAAACGCCTAGCGCGATGGGAACGCCATGCCGCTGAAAACGCATATCGACGAAGAGCCGTCGCTCAATCTGACCCCGATGGTCGACGTGGTCTTCCAGTTGATCCTGTTCTTTCTGCTGGGCACGAAGTTCACCGAGATGGAACGGAAGATCGGCCTGGAAATTCCCCGCGTCACCGCGAACCAGGCGCTGACCGCCGCGCCGGAACGCCAGGTGGTCAACGTCTACCCGGACGGCCAGATCACGCTCGATGGCGCCCCGGTGACCCTCGAACAGCTTGTCGAGCAACTCGGGACCGCGCGCCAGCAATACGCCGACCTCGGCGTGCTGGTGCGCGGCGACGCCCACGGGCCGTTCCAGCAGGTGGCCGAGGTCCTCAACGCCTGCAAACGGGCCGGCATTCAGGAACTGGGGATTTCCGTCCTCCCGGTCAACACGGACAAGAAGTAGCCGATGGCCTTGTTGCGGATCGATCGTCTTCTCGAGTTCCTCACCAGCGCGGAGTTCGTCCGAGGACTCCTCTGGACCGGGCTCGTCGCGCTGGGGATCGCGCTGGCGGCCCTGGTGTACACGCGCTGGGGGCGATCGCGGTCCGTGGAGAAGTGCCTGGTGCTGTCGGCCCTGCTCCACGTGTGGCTTGCCGTCCTGTTGACGACGCTGCACATCACCATCGCCCGGCCGCCGGAAACCGCGCGGGAAGTCCGGGTGGCCTTGGACCGCGAGCCGACGGCACAAGAGAAGGCGGCCAAGGGCGCCGCGTCGCGGGACCGGCCTTGGGAAACGCCAAGCAGTTCGTGGTCGTTCGAGCCGTGGCAGATCGAATTGGCCCGCCTCGAGCCGCCCGAAACCAACGCGGCCCAACGTCAGCCCCGGGCCGACCTATCGGGGCTGGAAGGGAAGGCGTCGCTGCCCCGCTTGTCGTTGGCCGGGCCGGTGTTGGCCGAACCGAAACCCGCCCCGGCCGAGACGGCCCGGCGAACCGGGACGGCGCAACCGGCCCAGCCGATCCAGGCCCCGGCAGCCCAAGCCCGCCCCGGCGCCAAGGCCGCGGTCTCGGAGCCCGGGTTGGATCGCCCGACGAACGAGACCGGTCCGATGTGGGCCCTGCGCAGTCGGCAGCCGAGCGCCCCGACGGCGCTGCTCGAACGCCCGCTTCCCTTGCCGCGCCTGAGCGAGTCGCCGCTGACCCCCGAACCAGCGCCCGCCTTGTCGGCACCCAACGACAACCTGCGCGCGTCGTCGGCCCAGGCTGCTCCGGCGACTTCGGTCGCCAACGCGCCCCAAGCCGGCGGCCAGGCAGCCACGGTGGCCGCCACTGCCGAAGTGGGGGACACACGTGGCATGGATGGCCCGCGACGCGAATCGGCCGCCGCACACCTGCGCCCGCCTTCGCTGGCAAACCAAGCCGACGACTCGGCAATGCCCCTTGATGGCGCCGCGGGAAGCGGATCCCCAGCAGCCGTCGGCGCGCCGAGCCTGCCCCGGTTGGCACGGTCGGTCGGCGGACACGAAATCCCCGAGGTCTATCGTCTTCGCATGGACCCCCACCGCGATCAAATCGCCCGGCAGCTTGGCTCGACCCCCGAGCGCGAACAGGCCGTGCGATTGGCTCTAAAGTGGCTGGCCGACAACCAGGAACCCGATGGCCGCTGGAGCGCCAAGCGGCATGGCGGCGGACAAGAGGTCATGGAGGCCGGACGCGACCGGCAAGGCGCCGGCAGCCGGGCGGACACGGGAATCACCGGCCTGGCCATTCTGGCGTTTGCGGCCTCGGGCAACACGCATCTGCACGGCTCCTATCAGGAGACGATCCGCCGCGCCGTCGACTTCCTGATCGCTTCCCAAGCCCCCGACGGCAGCCTCGGCGGCCCCGGCGCCATGTACGAGTTCATGTATTGCCACGGCATTGCCACGCTCGCCTTGAGCGAGATCCTCGGCATGACTGGCGACGACCGGTTGCGCCAACCAGTCGCTCGGGCAGTGAACTACACCCTGAACGCCCAAGACCCGATCGGCGGAGGATGGCGGTATCGACCCCAGGAGTCAGGCGATACCAGCCAACTGGGGTGGCAGCTTATGGCCCTTAAGAGTGCAGAACTCGCCGGCATCCCCATCCCGGGCCCGACCTGGGAGGGTGCCTGGCGGTTTCTCGACAGCGTCTCCGGTGGCAACCACCGGGGGTTGGCCTCGTATCGACCGGGCGAGAGACACAGCCGAACCATGACGGCCGAGGCACTGGCTTGCCGGTTGTTTCTCGGCCTCAGGCCCGACGACCCCACTGCCAGGGAGGCCGGCGACTACCTGCTTGGAGAGCTGCCCGGAGAAGGCCAACCGAACCTTTACTACTGGTACTACGCGACGATGGCCATGTATCAGCTTCAGGGTGCTCACTGGAAGCAGTGGAACGAAGCGCTCCAGAAGGCCCTACTGGCTTCGCAGCGGACCACGGGGGCTCAGACGGGCAGTTGGGACCCGAACACCCGTTGGGATGGTTACGGCGGTCGCGTTTACTCGACGGCGCTTGCGACGATGTGTTTGGAGGCGTATTATAGATTCTTCCCGCTGCATGCGGGCCCGGCGTCCACTGGCGATCCTGCCCGCTAGTCCCCCGCCCGTTTTCGACCACCCTGCCGGATGGGACGCCTGTTTGACACGCCAGGCAAGGCCATTAGAATTCAAGGTGGCCGTGTGCGCCACCCGTTGAATCCGACTTTGTGAGGATCGTCCCATGCCGCCTTTCGCGTTTTTCGGCGCCACCAGCCCTTGGCACCTGCTGATCGTGCTGGTCATTATCTTGTTGCTCTTCGGCAACCGGCTGCCGAGCGTGATGCGGTCGCTCGGCCGGGGGATGGTCGAATTCAAGAAGGGCATGGAGGGCATCGAGGACGAGTCGGAAGACACCGCCGACGCGAAAGGGAAGGCGAAAGACCAGGAAACGGCCAAGCAGAAGGAGCCGGCGGAGAAGTGATCGTGTTGCCGATCGGCTTTCTCGAAGGACTCAACCCGGTCACGTTGCTCCTCATCGGGGCCATCGCGGTGTTGTTGTTCGGCGAGCGTCTGCCCGAGGTGGCCCGGTCGATGGGCAAGCGACTGGTGGAATTCCGGCGCGGCTTTCAGAATCTTCAGGACGAACTCCGATCTGCCGCGTTTGCCGACACGAACACGTCGATGGGATCGACCAGCGGTTCGGACTACTCGACGAGAACCAGCGAGGTCGATCAGGACCTGGCAACCGCGCCGAAGTTCGTGCCGCCGCCCTCCGAGCCGCCCGTAACGCCTGACCTCTAGAGCCGCCGGCCGAATCCGAGCCGGAACAAGCGCACGGGGCCGCTCGGGCGGCATGGGTCTTGTCGTTTGGCCTTGTCGCCATAAGCACTTGCTGCGTCGGGGGAGAGGCGGTCTTCGAGTTCGTCTTGGCAGAATCGTCGGCTTGTGCTACTGTATCGCGCGTTGCAGGCGTCGCTCGCGGACGGAAAGACGCTGTGGCCCAAGAGCCTGCTGCCGCGTCCTAGGCGGATCCGCGTGTGTCCTGTGCCCCAACGTGGGGTCGGCCGACAAGGAAGGAGGCCACCATGAGTGCCCAGCAGAAGCAACAGACTCGCGTCCACATCCGGTGGATGATCCGCCGCGACATGCCCGAGGTGCTCGCCATCGAGACTCGGAGCTTCGAGTTCCCCTGGCTGGAGGACGACTTCATCCGTTGCCTGAGCCAGCGGAATTGCATCGGCATGGTCGCCGAGCACAACGACCGGGTCGTGGGCTTCATGATCTACGAACTCACCAAGACGCGCATCCGCGTGCTCAACTTCGCGGTGGCTGCCGCGTACCGGCGCCAGGGCGTGGGTTCGCAGATGCTGGCCAAGCTCATCGGCAAGCTCTCGCCGCAGCGCCGCACGCGCATCACCCTGGAGGTCCGCGAGACGAATCTCGCCGCCCAGTTGTTCTTTCGCGCCAACCAGTTCCGCGCCGTGTCGGTGCTGCGGAACTTCTACGACGACACGCCCGAAGACGCCTACCTGTTCCAATACCGTTATCGCCCCGAGAGCGTCCAGACCGAGGTGCCCGACGGCCGGATCACACGTCTTGCCGGGTGATCGGCGCGCCGCGTGGCGTGGGCAACCACGTCCCGGCCAGAGCCACGAGCCGATCCAGCGTAGGGGCTGGCCGCGCGGGCGGCAGCCGGCCATAATCCCGTCGGGTTCCGCTCGCGCCGGATGGGTCCAGTCGTGATGCCGCTATCCGCCGTCGCACCGATACTGCCGACCGCCGTGTTCGCGGCAATGCTCGCGGCACTGGGGATCGCCGGGTTCGTCTTCCTGCGGCGGCTCCCACTGACTTGGGCGCAGCGGTTCCTTTATCCACTCGACATCGTCCTGTGCAGAATTTTGTGGAGGGCCACGGTGCACGGCCGCCTCTCGGTGGCGCCCAGGCAGGGAGCCGTATTGGTCTGCAATCATCGCTCGAGCGTGGACCCGTGCTTCCTTCAGTTGACCACCCCGCGCCTCGTCCATTGGATGGTGGCCAAGGAGTACTACACGTACTGGGCGTCGGGCTGGTTTCTTCGCACCGTCGAGACGATACCGGTCAGCCGCGGCGGCATCGACACGGCGGCGGTCATGGCGGCGATCCGATACGCGCGGCAAGGGGCACTGGTGGGGTTGTTTCCCGAAGGGCGATTGAACACGACCAACCAGGTCCTCTTGCCGGGCCGGCCCGGCGCGGCCCTGATCGCGCTGAAGGCCCGCGTCCCCGTGATCCCGTGCTTCCTCCGCGGCGGTCCGGCCAGCAGCTCGGTCCTTCGCCCGCTGGTCACTCCCGCCCGCACCGAATTGTGGGTCGGGCAACCGATCGACCTGTCGGAGTACTACGGCCGAGAGGACGAGCGCGGCGTGCTGGAGGACATCACGAAGCGCATTCTGCGGGAGATGGCTCGACTTGGGGGCTACCCCGACTTTCAGCCGTCCTTGGCCGGCCGCTTCTACAAACCGGGTTGGACGGGATAGCGTTCTCGCCGCCCTGCCGCGGAGTCTGGCGTGATCCCGGCAAAACGAACGGTCCTTCTGCTCCGCGCAGCATCGTGGCTCGCCGGCGGCGATCGCCCGGCAACGAGTCAACGAGTCGATGAGTCAAGCTGCCCTCGCCGAATCCCGGCCAATCGCCTATCATGCCAGGAGGGGCGTGTAGGTTCGCCCTAGCGCCTGTGCGCTGGTACGTTGGGCCATCGTGGGAACATCGAGGAAGCGTGACACCTCGGGACTTCTCGCGCGTTCCCTTGGGACACTCGAACGAACAAGAGCGTGGCGATGAAGAAACGGACGGTCTTTCTTTGCGTTGCGTCGGCGGCCTTGGGAGCGGCACTTTCGGCTCTGATCAGCGGGCCATTCGGGGGGGAAACTCGTCCAGGCACCTCGCAGGCCCTGGCCGCGGTCGGTCCCCAGGATGCCGTTCCCAACCTGGGCGATCTCGACGAATTGACCCCCGAGGAACGGGTGAACATCGCGGTGTACGAGAACGTCAACCGCAGCGTCGTCAACATCACGACCCGCGGCTACCGCGGCGACCGCTTCTTGTTTGTCGAAATCCCCTCCGAGGGCGAGGGGAGTGGCTCGGTGATCGACCAGCAGGGGCACCTAGTGACGAACTCGCACGTGGTCGAAGGGGCCCAGGAAATCCAGGTAACGCTGTTCAACTCGAAAACCTACGAGGCCCGGCTGGTCGGCATCGATCCCGGCACCGACATCGCCGTGCTGCGGATCAACGCTCCGGCCGATGAGTTGTACCCCGTCCGGTTCGGCGATTCGTCGCGTCTGCGCGTCGGGCAGCGCGTGTTCGCCCTGGGGAACCCCTTCGGGTTGGAGCGCACGCTGAGCACGGGCATCATTTCGAGCCTCGACCGCTGGCTTCCCAGCCGCCGCAAGGCCCGCACCATCAAACAGATCATCCAGATCGACGCGGCGATCAATCCGGGGAACTCGGGCGGGCCGCTCTTGGACAGCCGAGGACGGATGATCGGGATGAATACGGCCATCGCCAGCAAGACGGGGACCAGCGCCGGGGTCGGGTTCGCCATCCCGATCAACACCATCGCCCGCGTGGTCCCGCAACTTATCCGCACCGGCCGCGTGATCCGGCCCGAGACCGGCATCGCCCGCGTCTACGAAACCGAGCACGGCCTGTTGATCGACACGTTGACGCCGGGCGGCCCCGCCGAACGCGCCGGCCTGCAAGGACCGCGCGTCGTGCGCCGGCAAAAACGCCAGGGACCGATCGTCTACGAGTACCGCCAGATCGACCGCAACGCGGCGGACCTGATCGTGGGAGTCGACGGCAAGCCGATCCGCACCGCCGACGAGTTCCTCGATCTGGTCGAGAGCAAACAGCCCGGCGATACGGTCACGCTCTCGATCGTGCGCGCGGGCCGGCAGATCGAGGTGCCGCTGCGCTTGGAAGCTGGCGAGTAAGGGCCTGTAAAACAATAAGTTGGGCAATCTTATGGAACCCGAGGAAGCGAAGCG
>JANLFZ010000296.1 GCA_024653385.1 Thermoguttaceae bacterium
CGCAAGCGCCCTTGCTCTCTCATGTTTGCCCAACTTATTGTTTTACAGGCCCTAAAGCACGGGCAGCACATCCTCGATGCGGTGGCCCCGATATCCCTTGGTCGCCAAGGGCGCGACGCCGCGCGATCGGGCCAGGTTCGTCAGTACCGACTGGTCATGCCGATGGTCGACGAACTCGGGGAGGTTCGGCAGCCCGCACACGTTCGGCTGATCGGTCAGCACCCGCGGATCGCGGCACCATCGAAGCCACTCGGCGACGAACTCCAGCGCGCCGGGCGTGTTCTGGTAGAACCCCCAGGCGGCCGAGACCTGAAACTGGTCCCAGTACGGCGGCGTGTCGCAGCCCATCAGCACGAAGCAGTCGCGCTTGGTCCATTTCTTGTTGGGCCCCACGTCCGGCAGGAGCACGCCGGGCAGGATTCCGCCCCGGGCCAGGCACCGGTCGACAAGCGGCTGGAAGGGCACCAGCCGGTAACCGGCCCCCTTGCCGCAGTCGTGGTACAGCACCAGATCGCGCGGAGGCACGCGGCGGAGCGTCTCGAGCAGGATGTACGGCTTCCAAAGCCAGTAGCCGGCCCCGCGAGGTTGCTCCAAGATGCCCGCGTTCTCGCGGTAGAACGTGGTGGCCCGAAGCCGCTCGGGGCTCCAAGCGTCGATCGCATCGACCCCGCACTGGCGCGCGGTGGCGTGCAACCGGGTCTGGGCCGCTTGGTACTCGGGCGTGGCGAACGTGACGAGATGGATCTTCACGGACGGCAAACCTCCGCTTTCGTTTTCCGGCCAGGCCGGAGTTGTGCCTCGTGCGGATGCATTCACGCCTTGGCGAGCACGCACATCTTCGACCAGAACTGCACACTGCGCACTTGCCCCCGGCCGTGGTCCAGCTCGTGAATCATCTCGAGGAAGGCCGCATCGAGCAGCCGGCGGTCATTGCGGTAGTCCAACGGGCGGTTGTGTTGCATACCGGGCCAGCCGGCGACCACCGGCGAAAGGTCCTCGTACGAGCAATGCAGGTCTTCGATCGCGTAGAGTCCGCCCGGGGCCACGTGGGGGAACAGCATTCGCAGCGAGGCCAGCGTGAGCGTGTTGACGTGGCTGCCGTCGTCGATCACGGCGGTAAGCGGCCCCGTGCGCCGGACAAGACGCTCGAGCACCTCGGGATCGTCCTGGCTGCCGATCTCGATGCCGATGCGGTCGCCTTCGTGTGCCTTGCACGCCGGATCGACGTCCAGGCCGAAGATTCGGCCCAGGGGAAAGAAGTCTCGCCACATGCGCAGCGACTCGCCCTGATGCACCCCGATCTCCAGGAGCGTCACCGGCCGGTCGCGCCACGGGGCAAAGTACCGCTCGTACACGTCGAGAAAAGTCTCGCCGGCGAAGCGGTGGAACGCATCGCCCTTGTCGGTCGCATAACCCAGCTCGCCAAGACGCTTCATCGTTTCCTCCCCAGCGACGCGAACACGCTTTGCCACGCGGCCCAGAGCACGTCCGGGTTGGCCAGCTCGTCTTCGAGCGCGCGCCGGGCGCGGGCGGCCATGCGCAGCCGAAAGTCCTCGTCGTAGGCCAGCCGGGCGGCGTAGTACGCCAGCTCCTCGTCGTTCGACGCCAAGAAGCCGGTGCGGCCGTGGCGCACCATCTCGCGCCATCCCCAGGCGTTCTGGACCACGACCGGTACGCCCGTGGCCATCGCCTCCAGGCCGGAGCGCGGCCAGTTCTCTTCCGCCTGGCCGTTGACTTGGAGCATCGCGTGGAGCTTGCCGAAAAACTCGGGCGCCGGTTCGGCGTTGGCCGGCAAACACTCGGCCCAGGGAGGCGGTGGACCGAGCTTCTTTTCGATCCGCCGGTCCCAGGCCATCAGCCGGGCGCGAATCGGGTGCGGGATGCGGCGGTAGATGGGCCAGGTGTTGACCGAGTACTTGTCGGTGTCGGCCCGGCTGATGCGGCCCACGACCAGCGGCGTCTTGGCCTCGTGCGCCAGCGGCCGGAAGGGGAAGTCGTCGAACCAGAACGCCCCGCGGATCACGCTTCCCTGGCGGTCCCGATAGCCGTGCTCCTTCAGCAATGGCACGAGCTTCGACCGCTGATAGCGGCTCTGGAACACGTAGTGGTCGAACGGTCCATGCTCGGCGTAGTGTCGCCCTTCGGCCTCGAACAGCCAGGTCATGCAGTTCGCCCAGACGGTCTTGCACCCGGCTCGGCGCAAGGTCGCGGCGTGGGCGAGGAACCGGTCGTTACAGAACGAGACGACGATCGCCCCGCGAAGGCCCGGCACGTCGAGCAGCTCGCCGGGACCGGGCACCGCGTGGACCTCGCAGCCGATCGCCCGGCATTTGGCCCGCCACGGGTCGCCGATGCCCCAGGTCGGGACGACGGCGACCGCCAGGCCGCGGCTGCGCCACAGGCGAAGCGTATGCCACAGCTCGGTGTCGGCCCCGCCCACCGGCCCGGGACTGCCGATCACGAACACGGGAGGAAGGGAACCTGGGTCTTGGGGCATGTCACCCTCCATCAAGGCGCCGGCGGCTCGGTGCGGATCGTCACGGGCAGCGTGCCGGGCACGTCGTCGTCGGTGACGAGGATCAAATACCCGCCGCCGCCTGCTCCCGTGATCTTCACGCCGTGGGCGCGGCGGCGGACCCGGTCGATTTCCTGCCGAATCGCCGGGTTGGTCATGCGGGGGAACATCGCGCACTGCGCGGAAAAGCCCGCCGTGACCGCCTCGCCCAGCGCCACGGCGTCGTGCCGGGCGATGGCCTGCCAGCATGCCTCCGCGGCCCAGGCGAGCGACTCGACCCATGCCTTGCGCAGGTCCACCCGGTCGAGCACCGAATAGCCCGCCGGCCGCGCTCCCAACGGCAACAGCCGGAGCCGCCGCTGGAGCCACGCCAGGGTTTCGGCGTCGCGGAGCGTGTCGATTTGCTCGGGCCAGTACCCGCCCGCATAGTACAGCCGGTTCGCCCCGGGAAGCACAATGCCCAAGGCGTCCTGCGAGCCCGACACGAACTCCGCGCCGGGCGGGTTGTCGTAGGCGAAGAGCACGCGGGCGGTTTCTTCGGGATCGCCCTCGGGCAATTCCATGCCCCAAAGGCGGATCGCCTTGGTCCGCGTCGAACCGGCCATGCCGCTGCGCCCGGCGAACTCGGGCGAGGGTTCGATCGAGACGGTAATGACCGGCCCCGGGGCAATGCGCGAGACCCACGGCTGGTCGAGCCATCCGCCCGCCAGATCCAAGCGGAAGGGGACGCGGGCCTGGGCCACCAAGGCCGTGGTGCTCCGGCGGACCATCCCGCGGCCGGGCCTGCGCGGGAGCACGAGGTATTCGATGCCCAGCGACCGGCATAGCTCCTCCTTGGCCGGCGCATGGCCGTCGGCGTTGACCACGAACCGGTCGGGTCGCACGCGCTTCAGGTCGTCGGCGAAGTCGAGCACGCCCGAGCCGCTGGCAACAAACGCCTCGGCCACCCAGCGGACCGCGCGGACCAGGCGCAGCCGCTCGCGCTGGGAGTAGATCGGCAGCCGCCCCTTGAGTTCCCGCACCGTGGCGTCGGAGCCGACCGACACGTAAAGCCGGCCGTACCGGGCCGCCGTCTGGAGAAACTGCACATGGCCGCTGTGAAACAAGTCGAAGCAGCCCGAGACGAAGACCTTCTTCATGGGAGGTTCCCACGCGCCGGGATGTTCCCTTCGGTTGGCCTCGTCGTTCTCCTTGATAGCACAAGAGGTGGCCCAATTTCAAGGGAAAAACGCGGTGCGCGGCGTTGCCGATCGTCGCGGGAATTGCCGACCCGGTGCCGGCGACCTAGGATGGAATGAACCTCGGCGGCGCAACTGTTCTCCGGGGACGGTCCCGATCTTCGGCCCGCAGGAGGCCGACAAACGAGCCGGTCCCCGGCCTCTGGATGGTTGCCACCGGCGACGACGCACCACTCGGAGCACCACCTTGCCTGACCCTTCGGAGCCGATTTTTCGCGTGTTGCCCCGGCAGGTCGACCAGACCCTGGCTGCCGCCTTGCGCGAGTGGATGCCCGGCGCGTCGTGGAACGCCGTGCGAAAGTTGCTGAAGGCCCGCCGGGTGATGCTCAGCGGCAACGTGTGCGTCGATCCGGCCCGGCGGCTGAAACTCCACGACGTGGTGAAGGTCCTGGCCCACCCCGCGGCCCCGCCGCCTCGGGAAGAAGATGTCCGCATCCGCTACCTCGACGAGCACGTGGTGGTGGTGGAGAAGCCGGCGGGCATGACCACCACCCGGCACAAGGAGGAACGCGACTGGCCCGCGCGGCGCAAGCAACTGCAACCCACGCTCGACGAACTCTTGCCGGCGATCATCGCGCGTAAGGAAGGCCGCCATCGCCGCAAGCGCCAAGGCATTCCGCCGCCGGTCCGGCCCGTCCACCGGCTCGACCGCGAGACGAGCGGGCTGTTGGTGTTCGCGCGGAGCGTCAAGGCCGAACGAAACCTCGGCGAGCAGTTCCGCCGGCACACGACCCACCGTCGCTATCTGGCCGTCGCGCTGGGGCACGTCAAGGCCCAGACCATCCAGACGCGCCTCGTGCGCGACCGGGGCGACGGGCGCCGGGGGAGCACCGACGAGCCGGGCGTGGGCAAACCGGCCGTCACCCACGTGCGCCCCCTGGAGGACCTCGGCGACTATACGCTCGTCGAGTGCCGCCTCGAGACCGGGCGCACCCACCAGATCCGCATCCACTTGGCCGAGCAAGGGCACCCGCTCTGCGGCGAAAAGGTCTACAACCATCCGCGGCGCGGGAAACCGCCGGAGGACCACAGCGGCGCCCCGCGCATCGCCCTGCACGCCGCCGAGCTGGGATTCCAGCACCCGGTCACGGGCGAACCGATGCGGTTCGAGATGGCCCTGCCCGACGACCTGGCGGCCTTCGTGAACCGACTGCGGCGCGCGGCACACCGCAACAAGGGCAAGGCGTGAGCCCGGCCCGCGCGCGTCGCGGTGTCGTCAAGGCGAGGCGAACAGCCGGGCCGCCGTCTTCCAGCGGATTTGCTCCTTCACCTCTTCGGTCGCGTCGAGCACTTCGAGCTTGACCAGGGCAGGATCGGGCGCGTTGAAGGGCATGCCGGTGCCGAAAACGACCCGGTCCGGGCCCAGCCGGGCCAGGAGCTGCCCGATCTCGTTGGCCAAGACGGCCGAAAGCCGCGAGATCTCGATGACGTAGTTGCCGGGAAGGTCCTTGCCCGCTTGCCCCAGCGGCGAACCGGCAAACCCCGCGCCGTTGACCAAGACGAATCGCGTTTTCGGGCATGCCTTGATCAAGGGCACGAGATCGGCCGGGCGCAGGTCGGGCACATCGACCAGCCAACTCCGTTGGCGGTAATCCTCCACGCGGAGCGGGATCGAAACGACCATCCCGCGCTCCGTGGCCAGGTGGACCAGCTCGAGGCAGCACGGGTCGGCCGGCCCGTACCGGTGCCAGTGCGGATACAGGCGCAGCCCCTTCATGCCGAACTCTTCGTGGCAGATCGCCAAGTCGTCCTTCCAGCCGGCATAGGCGGGGTTGATCACGGCCAAGGGAACGAGCCGGTCGCGGTGCGGGCGAACCGCCTCGGCCAGTTCTTCGTTGGCCGCTTGCGTGTTCCGGTAGGTGATGGCGGCGGCGCTGGAGACCGCGGCCTTGTCGATGCCCTTGGCGTCCATCCGCGCCAAGAGCCCGGCCGCCGTGTTGTGCCGAAGCCGGCGGAAGGCGTATGGGCCCAGGTAGGCATTGGTGTCGAAGAGCATGGATGGTTCGCTCCGGCCCTCAAGTCACGCGCGCCACGCCAGGAGTTTCTGCATGTTCAGGCCGAGGATCTTCTGCTTGTCGGCGGGACTGAGGTCGGCCGCGCGGATCTTGCCCACGCCGGCCGTCATCGACATGTCGCAACCGAACAAGAGCCGGTCCACGCCGACGACGCGGGCCGCCAGGTCCACGATTCCCTCGTCGATCACGCTGCCGCTGGTGTCGAGATACACGTTGCGCGCGTGCCGCAGGGCCTTGATCGTCCACTCCCAATCGCCTCCGCCGCCCACGTGGGCACAGATCAGCCGCGCCTCGGGATACCGGGCAGCCAATTCGGCCAGGTGACCGCCGTCGGACATCCGCGGCTGGTCCGCCACGAAATAGTGCGAATGCCCGGCATGGTGCAGAATGGGCACGCGCAACTCGATCGACAGCTCCACCACCGGGAACACGACGGGCTCGGTGCACCGGTGCTCGTTGTAGAGCTTCACGCCCACGAAACCGCGGTCGAGCACCCCGCGCCGGATCTCGTCGAGGGCCTCGCGCCCGTGGCCCGGGTTCACGTAACAATACGCCAAGACCCGGCCGGGAAACCGGCGGGTCGCCTCGGCGGCCCAGGCGTTGCACTCGCGAAAACCCTCGGCACTGGCCGGGCGCTTCGGGGTGAGGATCGAACAGCAGAGTTGGTCGATCCCCAGCTTGTCGGCGGCCTCGATGAGCCGTCGATCCTTCTCCTTCCAATCGGGCTCGCCGTGATGGTGCAGATGCGCGTGGCAATCGATCACCGGACCGGCCCCCCCGTGCCGCGGGGCCCCCTCGGCCAAGACCGCCGGCGCCCCGGCGCCGACGGCCGTCCCCGAGGCTGCCAGAACCGCTTGAACGAAACGGCGTCGCGTGAACGTCGGCATGGGACTTCCTGTTCGACGGGGCCTCATCCCGAAAAACGGCGGACCAAGGCCGCGCTGGCCTGACCTTGCGGGGTAACGCCCAGCGAAACAAAGCTCTCGCCCGACGCGTGCCCGGCCTCGGTGACCACGGCCAGCGGGCAATCGGGGTCGGGGTCTTCGTAGTTCAGCGTGCAAAAGAGCCGGCCGTGATGCAAGGCCAACACCGAGGCGATGAATTCCACCATCCCCCCGCCGGCCCCGAGGTTCCCGAAGTAGCTCTTGGCGGCGACGACCGGGACCGGACGCGCCCGACCGCCGAACACCTGGCCAATCGCCCAGGCCTCCTCGGCGTCGCAAGTGCGCGTGCTCAGGCCGTGGGCGTGGACGAACCCGATCGCGTCGGGAGCGACCCCGGCGTTGCCAAGCAGCGCGCTTAGGGCGTTGCGCATGGCCCGGCCGCGTCGGGCCAAGAGCCGGGCCCCAACCGCCGAACTCGTGCTCCCGCCGAGCACCTCGCCGTAAACCGTCGCCCCGCGCCGCTGAGCCATCGCCAACTCTTCCAGGACCACGGCGCCGGCCCCCTCGCCGAGCACCATGCCGGTGCGGCCGCGGTCGAACGGACGGCACGCGCGGGTCGGATCGCCGTTGCAGGTGGCCAGCTCTTCCTGCTGGGTCGCGTGGATGGTCTTCAGGGGATGCAACCGGGTCCCCGTGCAGCCGACGACCATCGCGTCGGCCTGGTCGCGAACGATCGTCTGAAACGCCTCGGCAATCACGGCGCCGGCCGATGCCTCGCGCAGGGTAATCGAGTTGCTCGGACCGCGGAGGTCGTTGTAGATCGCCAAGTGGCTGGCCGGCATGTTGGGGAGGTATTTCAGGAGCCAAAGGGGCGACATCCGAGGCAACCCGTCGGTGGGCCAGCGCAATCGCTCGAATTGTCCCCCCTCGCCAAGGCACTGGCGGATTCCCTCGGTGAACTCGTCCGGCAGCGAAATCATGTAGTCGCTGCCGAAGCAAATGCCGGTGCGCTCCGGCTCGGT
>JANLFZ010000297.1 GCA_024653385.1 Thermoguttaceae bacterium
CATGGCCGGGGCAGCCGGCGTGCTCCCCCCCGGCGCAACCGCGGTGGCAGGAGGAGTTGCCGGCGTTGTCGATGGCGACCCGGTGGGACTGGTCGGCGAGGAGGACGAAGCGGACGCACTCGGCGCCGACATAAGCTTCGACCCCAACGGCGGCAGCGAGGTGGCTGAAGCCGGGGGGTCTGAAGACGCATTGGTCGCTGGTGGTGACGACGGTCTTGCCATCGGCGAGTCCGCCGGCGCCGTGGTGGATCCAAGTGCCTCAGGCCGGTCGGACGCAGGCGCCGCGGTGCCGGGGCCGGGCGCATGTTCCTGCGCAAGCGTGGGGTCCGATGGAGCGCTCGTGCTGAGGACGACGCCCAGGACCAATAGCGCCGCCACAAGCATCGCCCCGACCCCCAAGGGAACGCCGCCGGCAACCGAAAGGCGATGGCCCGGCAACCCGGATTGCGGCATGAGAGAAAGCGGTGAGACGACTGGGCCGGACGGTACGCCGCGTTCGGGCTCGAGAATCTCGAGCGACGGAGGGGCCGTCGGCGAGTCGGACGGAACCATCGAGGGTGTGGGCCCATGCCCGGCCGACCAGGTAATGCCGAGCCCCCCGGTGCCGTCTGGCCATGACTGAACGTGGCCGGTACCTCGCAGATCGCCAAGCACCTGCCGCACTGAATGCGCTTGCCCGCCATGTGCGGATCAAGATCGTAGCGCTCGCCGCACGTCGGGCACCGAACAACGGCTGCCATAGGATCTGCCCTCGAAAGTACCGCCGGGTCAAGGCAACCGTGGATGCGAGCGGTCCCCAGGCTGGGAACGCCTGCCAGGCAACGGCGCCTTTTTGAGTCGTTCCGGGCAGCGCCCGAGGTCAAGGCGGGCTTACCGCTGGCGAAGTCAGTCCTTGGCGACCGCCTCGCCGTGGTCGCCCGGCGCGCGCTGCGGGCCGCGAGGAATCTGGAGATCCTCGCGTGAGTAGTAATGCCAGCGTCCGCCCTCGTACTTCGCGAGATACACCTCGCCGATGTCGTCGAGGCAGGCGCTGAGCCGAATGTCGCCCGTCACGCCAGGCCACGGCTTGGTGCGGTAGGCCAGCACGTCGCGGATGCGGGCGCGGTTCAGGCCGGCCACCTGGATGGCCCAGAGCACCATGTTCATGCCGTCGTAGGCGTGGGCGGCGTAGGTCTCGGGCTCGGCGTTGAATCGGCTGCGGTAGGCAGCGCGGAAGGCGTCGAGCTTGGGGTCCTTGCGGTCGGGGTTCCAGGGGTAGGCGCAGACCACGCCCTCGGCGTTCTTCCCGGCGATTTTGACGAACTCTTCGGAGCAGCACCGGTCGCAGGCGAAGTAGGGCTGGTTCATGCCCATTGCCCGCATCTGGTTGAGGATCTTGGCCCCGTGATCGGCGTCGCCCCAATGGACCACGGCCTCGGCCTTGCTCGCCTTGATCCGTTCGAGTTGGAGGGAGAAATCCTCGGTGGTGAGTTGGTAGGCCATTTCGACGGGGATCGGGTTTTGCATGCGCCGGCTGGCGTCGCGAATCTCGCGAACGCCGAACCGCCCATAGCGGTTACTCGCCCGGATGATCGCCACGCGCTTGTATCCGAGCTTGCGATAGAGATAGTCGGCCAGGAGGTAGCATTGCTGGCGGTCGTCGCCGATGCATCGCATGACCCAAGGGATGTTCGTCTCGATGAACGTGGGGTCGGTGTCGCCCGTGTTCATCATGGGAATTTCGATCTTGAGCCCCACGCGGATGGCGATGTGGCTGTTGGCGCCGTCGATGGTGCCGAGAATCGCCCAAACCTCGTCCTTGTACGCCAGGTCGATGATCACGTTCCCCGACGAGCCCCACAGGCCGTTGTCGTTCTTGACGACCAACTCGAAGGGAATCTTGCGCCGCAGGTAGCCGCCCTTGGCATTGGCCTCTTCGAGGGCCAACTGGCAGCCTCGCAGCATGGGAATGCCCAGCGCCTCTTCGTGGCTCTTGCCGCCGGTGGCCACCGAGACGGTGGGCTCGATGGGTCCGATGAAGCCGATCTTGACGGTCTTCACCTCGGCCGGCTCGGGGATCGCCCGGCCGGGGCCGGTGTACTCCATCTGCTCGAGGAAGTGCCGCTTGTGGGGCGGCGTGCCGCGGAAGGGCTCGACGTCGCGCGGCGTGTGGGCGTAGTTTTCATCGGTCTTCAGCGGCAGGTTCGGCGTGCCGTAGGCCCCGGCGCGGTAGCTCTCTTCGAGCACCTTCAGGGTCTCCTCGTCCACCTCGAAGGGCGGACGCCAATCGGCGGGCTTCGCATCGCCGGGCTTGGGGCTTTCGGCGCGGGCCAGTGCGGCCGCGGCGAGAAGTGCCGCGGCGAAGAGGAGCAATCGGTATCGCATGGGACGCCTCATGAATCGGACGGAATGAAGTACTCCTTGCGCCGGGCGCAAGGACAATCCGGTATGCTGCATTCTCTCGCGGAACGAGAAGTGTGCCTTTCTTGAACCTGCTATTTCGCCGACGCCGTGGCGGACGGAGCGGGTTTGGCCTTCGAGAGCCACTCGGGGTTCTCCTTGACGCCGGCATAGTACCCCGTGCCGATGGCCCAGCCCAATCCCTTCGAGGTGCCCACCCAGGTGTCGTTGCCATCGGTGTCCAGGGCGATGATGAAATTGTGAGGGACGCCCTTCTCCATATCCACGGTGTACAGGTGCTTGCCGTGCTGGTACACCTTGGCCACGCCGCGCAGGGTCTTGGGGTCGCGGGTGTAGGCCACCACGCTCTCGGTGGGAAAGTCGGCCACCACGCCCAGCCCCTTGTCGTGGGCGAAGTAGCACTCGTCGGCGCTACGGGCCTTGACGTTGTTGGTGAAGTCGCTTGGCAGCCCGGTCTCGTGGGCGTAAAACCCGCGCCAGTGCCGGCCGTCGTAACGGCAAGTGCCGAAGTAGGTCGAGATCCACAACGCGCCGTCGACGGGGCTGGCCCCGGTGACGATCACGTGGATGATTCCGTCGTCGCGGTGCAGATCGATCTCCATCTCGCCGTCGGGATCGAGGTACTCTTTCCACCGCCCGGTGGCCACGTCGTACTCCAGGCAGCCGCTCCCCCAGACGGCCAAATAGACCTTCCCCTTGTGGTATGCGACCCCGTAGTTCCAGATTTCCTCCATGGGGGCGTTCTTTTCGGTGAAGATCGTCCACTGGCCCGTTTTCGGGTTGTAGCGGCTGGCGCCGGCGGTCGTGGCTGCCCAGACGTTGTCGTTCTCGATCGCCACGCCGTAGACCACGTCGCTGACCAGACCGCTGTTGAGCTGGTGGAAGTGGTCGAACCGCCCGGCGCTGAACCGGGCCAGTCCGCCGCCGAAGAGCCCCAGCCACACGTCGCCCGTCTTGGGATCCACGTCGATGGCCGTGACGACTTTCCAAGGCAAACCGCCGGTGTCCTCCTTGCCGTCCTTGTTTTCATCCTTGTAGACCCAACTGCGGATCTCGCCGGTCCGCTTGTCGAGGCAAGCCAATCCGTCCTCGGTGCCGATCCACACGCGGGGGCCATCGGCCTTCACCGCGAAGATGTGATCGTTGGGCAGCCCGTCGGCCTTGGTGATGTGCTTCCAGTTGGTGTAGACGTAGGGTAGCCCCTTGGCCTGGGTTTGGGACGCGGGCGGCGGCGAGGCCGGCTCGGCCGACCAGGCGGCGATCGGTATCGCCAACGCGACGATCAGGATGACTGCGCGATGTCTCATGACGGGTCCTCGTTTCACAAGGTCTTGAGGTACTCGATCAGGTCGTTGAGCTGGTCCTTGGTCATGTCGTTGGTCACCCCGTGCTTATCGTAGGGGTTGAACCGCGTCCAGATTTCTTCGAGCGTGTCGGCCATCCCGTTGTGCAGATAGGGGGCCGAATCGTAGATGTTGTTCAGATGCGGCACGTCGAACTCCGAGGCCTTGTCGAGGAAGTACTTCGTGCCCACGTCATGCCGCCGCCGATCGGTATAGAGCGGCGGGAAATGGCACGTGGTGCAGCGCTTCTCGATGGGGATCTCGCGACCGTCGTTCGTGCGCGTGCGTTCGAACATCATCTTGCCGCGGCGCTGGGCGTCGGTGAGCTTGGCCCCCAACGGCCGGTAGCGGTTCGGCGGCCTGGGGATGGTGCACACGTAGTAATCCACTGCCGACAGTTCCTCGGGCGTAAAGGGCGCCACCTTGGTGAAGAAGACGGCAAGCCGGGCCCCGCACTGCCGCGAGAGGCTCGGGTTGGTGCCCGCCCACTTGAACGGGGCCGTGTCGAGAATGCCGCGAAGCGTGCGGTTATCGACCGGATCGTTGCCGATGCCGTCCGACTCGATGTCGTAGGTCAGATCGTCGATGTGCCCGTCGGGATGGCACGAGTGGCACGAGAACTGACGGCGGAAGGTGATCTTCGCGCTATTGAACAGACGCTCGCCGAAGCGGGCCTTGGTGATCTCCTTGGGACCGTCCAGGTCGATCCGCTCGACCGCCTGGAACGTCGCCAGGTCGATCACCGTGATCGAGTCGTCCAGGGCGTTGGCCGCGTAGGCCGTCTTGCCGGCCGGGTCGATCAGAATGCCGCGGGGGCTATTCTTCGTGGGGATGTGCGTCACAAGGAACTCGGCCGACTTGCCCATGTGGTTGGGGATGATCTTGCGCCGCTCCTCGGGAGGGGCGGCGTCGAGCATGGCCAGAAGCTTTGCCACGTCGACGACCGCCACACGGTCGGTGCTCGAACTGGTCACCAAGGCGAACCGGCCGTCGGGAGTGATGGCCACGTCGGTCGGGTCGGGGAACGAGATGCCCGGCTCGTCCAAGAGCACCTGGTCCACCCGGCCGTCGGCCCAGACGATGCCTAGACCGTTGGTAATGGTCCAGCCTTGGGTCAGCCGGGTCATGGGCACGAGGTTCTTCGTGCGGAGCATCGTCACCAGCGCGAATTTGCCGCTGGGGTGCCAGGCAACGCCTTGGAGCAGATTCGTTTCGGGCAGAACCACGCGGTCGTCCACGGCGGCCCGCTCCGTGTCGATCACCGTGACCTCCGACATGGCCGGCGTGCGGAACGGCACGAACCGCGAGAGGCTGTTGGTCACGAAGACTCGCGTGCCGTCGGGCGACAAAGCCAAGGACCACGGGCTTCGGCTGGCCGCCAGGATCTTGATTTCCTGGAGGGTGCTGGCGTCGATGACCGAGACGTTGTCCGACGAGGTGTTCAGCACATAGAGGTACTTGCCGGCTCGGTCAACGAGGACGCCGTGCGGCTCGTCGCCCACGGCGATCGTGGCCACGACCTTTCGGGCGCGGGCGTCGATCACCGAGACCGTGTCGTCGAGTCGATTGCTGACGAACGCCCGGAGCCCGTCGGGCGTAAAGCACACGTCCTGCGGCTGGCCGCCGACGGCGATCTCGGCGATCTTCCGGCGCATGGCGGTGTCGACAACGATCACCGTGTTGGCCGCCTCGCACGTGACGTACATCTCGGTGCTGCCCGGGCGCAAGGCGAGGTTGATCGGGGTCTTGTAGCGGACCTCTTCGATCAGGGGAGGGATCTTGGTGGGATGGGCGATGGCCTTCAGCGAGGCCTCGTAATCGAACGGTTTGCCGTGGGCGTTGGCGTGGCACGCCAGGCACGTCTCCTTGGCGACGGTCTTGAGCCCCGCGTTGGCGGCCGCGGTCTTGTCTTTCATGACGGCCTCGGCCGAATACCCGCTGCCCGGACCGTGACACGCCTCGCAGCCCACGCCCTCTTGCACGGCGAACGACTCCAGCACGCCGCCGGCCGGCTCGCGATGGGCCGTCGAGTGGCATTTGAGGCACGTCGTGCTGGTCCGGGGGTCGACTTGGACACCCATTTCCGCCGCGATCCGCCATCCCTCCGGCGTGCTCAGGCTGGCATAGGCGTCGGCGTGCTTACTGGCGCGCCATTTGCTGAACTGGAACCCGTGGTCACGGCCCGCGTGGCATGTGCCGCAGGCCAGCGACCCGGTGTATTTGGGCGCGCTGGTGCCGTTGCCGCCGGTGGCCGCCAGGCTCACCGGCTCGACCTTGCGCTGGTCGGCCGCCGCGGCCGCCGGTGCCGGCGGCGGGATCGAGAGCTTATCGAACTTCCAAGTCTTGGGCGTGGGATGGGCGATCTTCTGGATCGCCTCGTCGATGTCGATGGGCGGGCGCTTCAGCACCGCCGTGTGCGAGCCCTTCTCGAGATGACACATCCGGCAGGTGTCGAGCGAGGGGATCACGAGGCCCTTCGACATCGCCAACTTGCGATCCATCATGACCTTGGGGTCGGCGTACTCGCTACCCGGGCCGTGGCACTTCTCGCACTGCACGCCGTCCTTGAGCGAAAAGGCGTCGTCTTTCTCCCAGTCTTCCGCCTCGGCCCCGGTGGCGTGGCAGCCCAGGCACATGGGCGACTCTTGCGGCTCGACGGGGATCCCGCTGAGGATGGCGATCTGTTTGGCCTCGGGCTTGGCCAGGCTCGTGTACGCCTTGGCGTGCCGAGTTCGCATCCAGATGCTGAACTGGTCGCCCATGTGCTTGCCGTCGTGGCATTCGGCGCACGCGCGGGCGCCGATAAACACCGGTTGCCGCGCCTGGGCCCAGACCGGTGCGGCCATCGCGATGGCCACGGCCAGGAATGCTCCCACGCGACAGCCGATCGTCACGAGGCGTCGGCCGTTTACGAGAAGATGGTAACTGGGGTGCATGATCGGACCACTCCGCTTCACTTTGCCGGCTGGACAATGGTGAGGACCTTATTAGCCGGCACGTCCTTCAGTTCGGTCTTGGTTCCGTCGGGCCAGCGGACCTCGACCCGGTCGACTTTCGTCGCCGTGCCCAGGCCGAAATGGAGCCGCGGGTCGCCCTGCGAAAGATAACTGCGCGTGGGGCAGGCATCGAGGAACTGCACCAACGGGCCGGCCGTCACCGTGACCCGGGCGCCTATCGCATCACGCTTGCCCCCGGCGACTTTCGGCGCGACCATGAGCCAGTGGTTACGGTTGCCGCCGTCGTTGCGCAGCAGTTTGGGGGCCGAGTTCAGGTTGACGACCAGAAGGTCCAAGTCGCCGTCGTTGTCGAAGTCGGCAAACGACGCCCCGCGCCCCACGTACTTCTTCTGGAAATACTCGCCCGACTGCCGGGCCACGTCGATGAATCGGCCCTGACCGTCGTTGCGGACCAGCACGGGATCTTCGGGATATTCGTTGTGGGCGTTGCCGTTGGAGATGAACAGGTCCATCCACCCGTCGTTGTCATAATCGAAGAGGATGCCCCCCCAACCGATATACTGGCCGCAGATCACCGCCAGCCCGGTCGCCGTGGTTCGGTCCTCGAACCGATCGCGGCGGTTCATCAGCAAGCAGCCGTAATCCATGTCGGGGATATAGAGGTCGAGCCAGCCGTCGTGATCGACATCGCCGAAGGTGGGCCCCATCGACGAGACGCCCTGGCCCGACTCGCCGAAAGCCGCCTCGCGCTCCAGGGCCTCTTCCTTGAACTTGCCGCCGCCGAGGTTGCGGAACAACTCGTTGGCCATGGCATCGTTGGTCACGTAGAGGTCGGGCCGGCCGTCGTTGTCGAAGTCGGCCAGCGTCACGCCCATGCCGCGTCCCTCTTCGTTGTACAACCCCGCCTCCTTGGTCACGTCGGTGAACGTGCCGTCGCCGTTGTTGCGATATAGGGCGT
>JANLFZ010000298.1 GCA_024653385.1 Thermoguttaceae bacterium
CGCGCGGTCGGTCGCCGCTACGGCATTCGAAACGTTCGCCGACTACGCGGCTTTCAAAGGGTGAAATGAGACCCGACCCCATTTCCTCTTCGCGTGAGCGTGTTCTCGCTGCGTTCGACCACGTCGAGCCAGACGTCGTGCCGCGCTGGTGTGGCGCATCGCCGGAGTTTCTCGCCAAGGCGCGACGGGAACTCAGCTTGCCGGACGACGAGAGCTTCTTCGTCCGCATCGGCGACGATTTCCGGCGCGTGTTTGCCAGGTACATTGGCCCGAACTTCCCGCTCTCGCCGGGCGCTGTCTGTCGCACGGTCTTCGGCGTCGAACGCGCGGGGTACGGTTACGGCCAACCGCTCAGCCATCCGCTGGCCGACGCCACGCTCCGGCAAGTCCACGATTACCCGTGGCCCGACCCGAACTGGCAGGATGTCTCGCACCTGCGCGACGAGGCGCTGGCGTGGAACCGCCGGTACGCCATTCTCGGCGGCGATTGGTCGCCGTTCTGGCACGACGCGATCGATCTCTTGGGCATGGAGAACCTGTACCTGAAGATGTACGACGAGCCGGAAATCGTGGACGCGGTGCTGGAGCACATCGTGGACTACTACGCCACGGTCAGCCAGCGCATCTTCGACGCGGCCGCCGACGCACTCGACGTGTTCTTCATCGGCAACGATTTTGGCAGCCAGACCGGCCCGCTCCTCAGCCCGGCGCAGTTCGACCGGTTCCTGTTGCCGCACTTGAAGCGACTGATCGACCTCGGCCACGCCTACGGGCTCAAGGTCCAGCTCCACTGCTGCGGCGGCTTCGAGCCGCTGATCCCCGCGATGATCGACGCCGGTCTCGACGGGCTCCACGCCGTTCAACCGTGTTGTCGCGGCATGAGCCTGGCGAAACTCAAGGCCGACTACGGCGAGAAGATCCTGTTCAACGGCGCAATCGACTCCCATCACGTGCTGCTCCGAGGCACGCCCGATACCGTCCGCCGGCGCACTCGCGAAGTTCTCGACATCATGGCCCCCGGCGGCGGCTACGTCGCGGGGGCCAGTCACGATTACCTTCTCGAGGAGACGCCGGTGGAAAACGTCCTCGCCATGTTCGATACCGTCGCTCAGTGGAGGCGCCCATGACGCCGAAAGAACGGATGATGCGGGCACTGCACCGCGAGAAGCCGGATCGCTTGCCGGTCACCATTCACCAGTGGCAGGGCTTCCACCTCGACCAGTACATGGGCGGCATGGATGCGCTCGATGCGTTCAAGATGTGCGGTCTCGACGCGGCCATCCAATACTTCGAGGCGATGGGACAATTCTGGATTCCCAACGCGGAAAAGCACGCCGTTCAGTCGGCCCAGTGGCGGGACGAAATGGTGGTGGTGGACGACCATCCCGACCATAAAGTCATTCACCACACCGTCGTCACGCCGGGCGGGAACCTCACGTACAAGACCGAGGCGAACCGCCAGACCACATGGATCACCGAGTACCTCATCAAGAAACCGGAGGATGTCGAGCTGATCGAGCGCTACATGCCGGTGGCGAAGTTGAACAAGAAGGCCATCGCCAGGGAACACGATCGCATCGGCGATGCCGGCATTCTGCGCGGGTTTGTCTGGGGCGACCAGGCCGGCTGCTGGCAACACGCCTGTTGCCTGATGCCCGAACAGGACTTGATCTTGGCCGCGATGGACACGCCCGAATGGGTTCACCGGCTCCTGAAGGCGCTACTCGAACGGAAACTGCGATTCATCGAGGAATCGCTCAAGGGCGCCAAGTTCGACGTCGTGGAGACCGGCGGCGGCGCGGCCAGCGACACCGTGATCTCTCCGGCGATGCACCGCGAATTCTGTCTGCCCTACGACCGCGAGATTCACCGCGCCTTGCACGCCATTGGACAACTCAGCACCTACCACACGTGCGGCGGCATGATGAACATCCTAAACCTGATCGTCGAGAACCAGACCGACGCGTCCGAGACGCTTGCGCCGCCGGGGGTCGGCGGCAACATTACCGACCCGGCGAAAGTCCGCGCCGTCTTTGGCGGGCGCGTGGCCATGATCGGCGGCATGGACCAGTTCAACATCCTCACCAACGGCACCACGGAACAGATTCGCAACGAAGTGTTCCGGTTGTTCGAGGGCTTCGGCAAGGACGGCGGCTACATCTGCGCCGCCTCCGACCACTTCTTCGACACACCGGTCGAGAATCTCAAGGCGTTCGCGGCCGCCGGCCGGGAGTGCGTGTACTGAGTTTCGAGCGCCCGTGCCCTCAACGTGGCGTCCGGACAGCGAACCCCTTGACCGCGCCCGGTGTCTTGCCCACAATCAAGGATCATGCGTCCCGCCGGAGCCGTCAGGTCGATTCCGGCTCCCCTCTTTTCCTTTCCGACGAGCAATGAACGAGAATCTCGCGGTCACCAGCCGGGTCCCCGACGCGGCAGGACGTTTTGGCCCGTTCGGGGGCCGCTATGTGCCCGAAACGCTCACCCGGGCCCTCGTCGAGCTGACCGCCGAGTACGAAAAGGCCGTCGCCGACGCCAAGTTCCACGCCGAGCTGGAACGGCTCTACCGGCACTACGTGGGCCGGCCTTCGCCCCTGTATCACGCCGAGCGTCTCAGTCGCAAGTGTGGGGGGGCTCAGATCTACCTGAAGCGGGAGGACCTGAACCACACCGGGGCCCACAAGATCAACAACACCCTGGGCCAGGCCCTCTTGACCCTGCAAATGGGCAAGCGCCGCGTGATCGCCGAGACCGGGGCCGGCCAACACGGCGTGGCCACGGCCACGGCCTGCGCCCGGTTCGGGTTGGAGTGCGTGGTCTACATGGGCGAGGAAGATATCCGCCGCCAGCGTCCCAACGTCTTCAGCATGAAGCTCTTGGGGGCCGAGGTCCGCCCGGTGCGAAGCGGCTCGCGCACGCTGCGCGACGCCATCAACGAGGCCTTCCGCGACTGGATGAGCACCGTCGAGCACACCCACTATTGCATCGGCTCGGTGATGGGCCCGCACCCGTTCCCACGCATCGTCCGCGATTTCCAGTCGGTCATCGGTCGCGAGACGCGCCGGCAGTGCCTCGAGCAGTTGGGCCGGCTGCCCGAGACCATCGTCGCCTGCGTGGGCGGCGGGAGCAACGCGGCGGGCATGTTCTACCCGTTCATCGACGACCCCCAGGTCAAACTCGTCGGCGTCGAGGCCGGCGGTCGCTCCGATCGCCCCGGCGACCATGCTGCCACCTTGAGCTTCGGCAGGCCGGGCATCCTCCACGGCATGTACACCTACGTGCTCCAGGACGACGACGGCCAAACCTCGCCCGTCCACTCGGCCTCGGCCGGCCTCGACTACCCAGGCGTCGGGCCGGAACACAGCTATTGGAAACAAACCGGCCGGGTCGAATACTGCCACAAGACCGATGCCGAGATCCTCGCGGCCTTCGACACGCTCGCCCGGACCGAGGGAATCCTCCCCGCCCTGGAAAGCTCGCACGCCGTGGCCAAGGCCATGGACCTGGCCGCCACGATGAAGCCCGACGAGGCCATCGTGGTCTGCCTCTCGGGCCGCGGCGACAAGGACGCCCACGAAGTGGCCAGGCTGCGGGGCGAGGAGTACTGACGAGAGCACTTGAGGCGGGAAATGTCCGCGATCGACACCCTGTTTGCCCAACTCCGCCCGTCGGGCCGCAAGGCCTTCATGCCGTTCGTGACGGCCGGCGACCCGGACCTCGACTTCACCGCCGAGGTGCTCCGCTGCCTCGTCGCGCAAGGCAGTAGCCTCTGCGAGTTGGGCATCCCCTATAGCGACCCGATTGCCGACGGGCCCGTGATCCAGGCGTCGTACACCCGGGCCCTCGACAAGAACCTCAAGCTGGCCGACGTGTTTGCCATGCTTCGCGGCCTCGCGCCCGACCTCGCGGCGCCCGTGGTCACGATGGTCAGCTACGCGATCATCTATCGCCGTGGACTCGAGACCTACGTTGCCCAGGCCCAAGACGCCGGGGTCGCCGGCGCGATCGTGCCCGACCTGCCGGTCGAAGAGGCCGGCCCCTTGGCCGCCATCTGCCGCCGGCGCGACTTCAGCCTGATTCAGCTCATCACGCCCACCACGCCCCGCGAGCGGGCCTTGCGCATCGCCGAAGAGACCTCCGGGTTCATCTACTACGTCTCGGTGACGGGCATCACCGGCGAGCGGACCGAACTGCCGCGCCAACTCCTCGACAACGTGGCCTGGCTCCGCGGCCGCACGAGCCTGCCGATCTGCATCGGCTTCGGCGTCAGCCGGCCCGAGCACGTGCGCATGCTGGCCCCGGTGGCCGACGGGCTGATCGTCGGCTCGGCGATCGTCCGCCGCGTGGCCGAGGCCGCCAGTCGCCCCCGCCGCGAGGTGTTGGCTGAGATCGGCGACTATGCGGCGGAGTTGCTCGGGGCGCTGTCCGGGTAGGAATCCTGTCCGCCGTGTGAACCTACACCACGAACGATTCTGGGCCGCAGATCGGGCCTTTGAGGCGAAGGTTGGGACGTCCCCGCTTGACGTGTTTTCCTTCTGTATACATAATGACTGACAGGCGTTCGGGGGTGAGCCCTCGCCATGCACGTCATCTCTCGAGCGACGATCAAGGCGGCTGCACAGCGGCATCCATCAGCCGCGGGTTGGCTGGAGCAATGGTGGCGGCACGCCACCAAGAGCCGGTGGGAAAGCCTGCACGACGTCCGCTTGGTGTATTCGTCGGCGGATCAGGTTGGCCGCTGTCTGATCTTCAACGCGTGCGGCAACCGTTTCCGCTTGATCGTGGGGGTTAAGTATGCCGACGATGTTCAGCGTGGCACGCTATGGGTTAAGCACTTCTTGACCCATGCCGAGTACGATAAGGGCGATTGGAAGGGAGACTGCTAAACCATGTCGATGACGACCTACCAAGAGCTGCTGCTGGACTATACGCCGCGGCCGGTTCGGAACGATCGCGAGTACCGGCGCACCATGCGCTCGATCGAGGCGCTCATGAAGAAACCGAGACTGTCACGCGCTGAGAGCGAATTGCTGGAGCTTCTGGCGACGCTTGCGGAACAATACGAGTCGATCGAATACCCGACTCCCAAGGCGTCCCAGGCCGATTTGTTGGCGCACTTGATCGACGCCCGCGGAATCACCCAGGCGGAACTCGCCCGGCAAGCCGGCATCCCGCGTTCGGTGATCACGAACGTCTTGAAGGGGCGTCGCAAGATCAGCCAGGCGAACATTGCCAAGCTGGCGCAGTTCTTCCACGTGTCTGCCGCGGAGTTCATCGACAACGGCGGCGAGTAGGGGTAATAGCTAACCGGGGCTAACCGAAGCCGGCCGCCTTCCTGGCCGTCCGGATTTCCTTCCCGCCCAGAATCGCGACGTGGAGAAATCCACGACGTCAGACCGTGTTGGCGCCTCCGTGCCTCGGAGCGCGCACGAGCCCGCATCACGAACAGGCTAACGGGTACTGCCCCCACTGCCGAAGCGCCGCGATCGCCGTCTCGTAGCTCTCGGGCTTGACGCCGCTGGAAATCGAGTGGTCCGACTGCATCACCCAGCCGCCGCCTCGGGCCGCCTGGAGCTTGTACCGCACGTGCCGGCGGATCGCCTCCCGATCGCCGCGCTCCAGCACGCGCACGTCGATGTTCCCCACGAACGCCAACCGGCCGGCGTACTGCCGCTTGAGTTCCACCACGTCGAGACCGGCCTTGGCCTCCAGCGGGTTGTAGGCATCGAGGCCGATCTCCACCAGGTCGTCGAAGATCTCCCGGGCGTTGCCGCAGCCGTGGTAGACGACCAAGAGCCCGTGCCGGTGGAAAAGGTCGATAAGGGCCTTGACGTGCGGCTTGAATATCGCGCGCCACCGCCTTGCGCCGAAGAGCATGCCCCGCACGTACGCCACGTCGCCCCAAAGGTACATGCCGCAAAGGCGACCCTTGCCCGCGGCGATCTGGGCCTCGGCCAGACGCAGCATGAACTGGCCGATGCGGTCGACGAACCGGCCCAACGGCTCGGCGTGGGTGGCCATCCAGGTAAGGGCATTCTCCGAGCCGATCACCCGCCACAGGTACTCGTAGGGCTCGCACACCGAGCCGAAAACCGCGAAGTCGTCGGCGTAGGCCGCCACGCGCTCGTCCCACGGCGGCAGGTTCCGCAGCAAGGCATCGCCCACGCAGTTGATCTGGTCGTCGCCCCCGGCGTAGAAGCGGCGGGGGTCGTCGGGCGGGTCGAAGGCGAAATCGGCCATCTCCTCGGGACGGTTGACCGAGAACGCCTCGTAGTGCGGCATCGGCGCGTCGCCCGCCCGGCGGATCGTCGCCCCGAAGCCCGTCCTCACCACCACGTCCCGCCCGTCGTCCAACAGCACCTCGAACGGCCGAATCCGCGGGTCGAGATTCGGAGTAATGACAATATAGTCGAGGTCGAAGTGGCGGTAAGGGTCGAACCCCGGGCCGTACCGGGCCTGATACTGCCGCACAAACCCAGTCCAGAAAAACTCGCCCACCGGCACCCGATCTGCCTCGCGGTGCGACAAGGCGGCACGCAGGCGCTCGATCTTTTCGCGGCTCTTTCCCACGGGCGGCTCCCGGAGTCCAATGCGACCGTAACCGTTCTCGGGGACTACCCCCATTCGCGCGGCCAGGCCCGCGAAAACTCGGCCGTCCCCTTCGGCCTTGGCGGTGGCTCGGTCCGCGACCGGCCACCACGCGGCGCCATTATTCTCGATCCGCCGGGACTTGTCCACCGGCCGAGGACCCTAGACAATCGTGATCGGGGAACCACCGATGAAGATCTACACCCGCACCGGCGACGACGGCCAGACCGCACTGTTCGGCGGACCAAGGGTCCCCAAGGACATGGTCCGGGTCGAAGCCTACGGCGCCGTCGACGAGCTGAACGCCGTGCTGGGACTGGTGCGCACCGAGCCGCTGGCCGACGTGATCGACCGCGTCCTCGCCCGAATTCAGAACGAGCTGTTCGAGGTCGGCGCCGAGATCGCCTCGCCCGACCCGGTCGCCAAGGGCACCCGAACCATCGGCCAAACGCACGTCAAGGCGATCGAGGACGAAATCGACCGCCACGAATCGGGCCTTGCGCCTCTAGAGCACTTCATCCTCCCGGGCGGGACGCGCGGAGCCGCCCTGTTGCACGTCGCCCGAACCGTCTGCCGCCGTGCCGAACGCCGCCTGGTCGCGCTCATGCACGACGACCCCGAGAAGGTCTCGCCTGCCCTGATGGCCTACCTGAACCGCCTCAGCGATCTTCTGTTCGTCCTGGCCCGAGCCGCCAACGCCCAAGCCGGCCGCCAGGACGTAATCTGGCCTGGCGGCGCTCGAAATCACGCCTAGTAGTTTGTAGGGTGGGTGCTCCGCACCCACGCCAATCAGATCTTGCGGGCCGCAACCGCCATGGCGCGACGTTCCATCGCCGTGTACCCGTGCAATCCGGCGTGGGGTTCGAAGCGTCCCGAGGGGCGACCGACAATCGGATTGGGGGCAGCGACCGCGTGGGTGTGTGTACCAACCGCAACCCGCAATGGGCCGGCGCGCACGCGCGCCGTTTGGGGGTTGCGGACCGTAACCACCGCGTGCGTGCAAAGCACGCACCCTACTCTACTGAAGGCGGCGTGGGACGCAATGGCGTCGTGTCGGCG
>JANLFZ010000028.1:0-3649 GCA_024653385.1 Thermoguttaceae bacterium
ACCCCATACCCGCACGGGCAAACCCGTTTTTGGGGACAAGTGCGCGGCCATGTTTCGCACCGTGGCCCCGCCGCCGAACAGCCAGAGCATCTGGGGCACCAGGCGCGAGCGGTGCAGTTCCGGATAGGCCAACGTCTTATTCAGTTCCGAGACGATTTCGGCCAACGGCGCTGCGACGATGTCGGTCAGCACGTCCTGGACCTCCCGAAGGGGATCGTCGGAGCCGGCCGGGTCCGAGACGCCGTACGTGGCCAGGAGGTGTTCCGCGTCGTCGGCCGACAACCCGAGGGCCGCAGACACGGCGGCCGGCAGCGCGGCAAAGCCGCAGTTGCGGAGTTGCCGGGTGAAGGCCGCGCGCCGGCGATGGATCACGCAGAGGGTAGCGCTCTGATAGCCCCAGTCGATCGCCGCCACCGGCTCGAGACCGTCGGGGGGAAGGACCATGGCGACGGCGCGGGCCAGCGCGGTCGGCAGGCCGTCGATCGCCTCGCAGCGCAAGCCGGCCCGGCCCAGCCGCCGCGCAGCGGCCTCGGCCTCGTCTTCGGCGATCGACAGGACGTTGACGTTTTCGAGGTTCGAGTCGCCCGCCTCGTCGTGCGGCCGAGTGTCCCAGAAGTCGAAGACCCGGCGCCCGGCGCTGTCGCCCAAGAGGCTCGCCAATTCCGTGGCGATCATGGCGCGGCGTTCGGCCACGGAGCCCTCGGGCAGGCTCATCGCGCGCAGGTCGGTCAGCGAGGCCGGCAGCACGCATGCCGCGCGGCGCCCGGCGAAACCGCGGCGCAAGGGCGTCCCGACAAGGTCGTCCCACCAGGAGACCTCCGCGGGCCGGGCGGCGCTGCTGGTCGCCGACTCCCCACCGCGAACGACCATCGCCGCGGCCAGGCGCACGTCGTGCCCGACGCGCTCGACCTGCGCCAGCTTCACGGCGCGGACGCCGAAGTCGATGCCGATCCATCCGGTTTGGCGCGCGGACACGTGCGGGGACTCCTACTTGGCGTTCTCGTCGCGTTCTCCGGCGGACGGGGCGGTCTGGCCGGTTCCGTCCTGGGGTGCCTCGTACACGGCCCGCTCGAGCCGCTCCAGACGGCTGTCGATCCGCTTGAGCGTCTCGGAGATCTCGCGCAAGAGGATTTCGGATCGCTCGCCGCCGCTGAGGAAAGCCCGCGGCGCCGGCTGCTCGCGGACCTCGGCCAGCGCGTCGGGCACGCTTGGCGCGGAAAATGCGACCACGGCCGCCACCAGCGCGGCCAGCACGAGCCAGCCGGTCCACGCGGACCGCGGCTTTCGGAATGCAGGTTGGTTGTCCATGGCAACTCCCCTCGGTTGGAACTTCACTGCTGCGTCATGGTGGCGAAGTCGAACATCGGCAACATGACGGCCAACACGACGCACGCGACCACGGCGCCCATCACGACGATGATGACCGGCTCGACCATGGCGGCCAGTTCGCGCAGGCGGGTCTCTCCCTCTTCCTCGTAATACTCGCCCACCACTTGGGTCACCATGCCGAGCGTCCCGGTCCGCTCGGCCGTAGAGATCATCTCCACCGCGCCGCTGGGAAGAAACGTCGCGTCGGCCAGGGCGTCGGTCAGCCCGCGACCATTGAGCACGTCGTCTTCCAGGCGATCGAACAGGGCACGGAAACACGAGTTTCGGATCGACGCCCGAGTCAGGCGCAGCCCCTCGACCAGCGGCACGCCGCTGTCGATCATGACTCCCAATAGCCGGAAGGCGCGGCCGACGATCAACGACCGGGTCACGTCGCGGATTAGCGCGAGCTGGAGGACCGCGCGATCCCACCACTGCCGCCCCGACTCGCTCGACCGGAACGCCTGGACCCCGACGATGGCCGCGGCAATCAGACCAAGCCAGAGCCACCACCGCGATCGCAATTCGCCGGACACCCGGAGCAGGAACTCGGTCAGTACCGGCAGTTTCATGTCGAACTGCGCAAATACGCCGGCGAACTGCGGGAGGACGAAGAACATCAGGCCGAGGATGACCAGAACGGAGACGGAGATGAGGACGACTGGGTAGGCCAGGAGGGCACGGCGGGTGGCGCGGAGCCGCAAGTCGGTGCGCTGGATCTTCGCCAGACGGTCGAGGACCTCGGGAAGCTGGCCGGAGGCCTCGCCGGCGGCCACGCTGGCCACGTAGGCCTCGCCGAAGACCTCCACGTGATTGCGCAGGGCGGCCGAGACTGCCTTGCCGGCCAGCACGTCGTTGTGGACCTCCCGGAGCACGGACTGCAAGGCGGGATTGGGGCACTGGCGAACCAGCGAGCCCAAGGCGCCGGCCACGTCGATTCCGGCCTTGGTCATGATCGCCAATTGCGAGGTCAGGCCCATCAGATCCTTGGGACCGATCCGCCGGAAGAACCGGGCGGGGCGATTTCCCGAGGCCGAGCCCCTCACCGCCGTGACCGACAGCGCGAACATGCCCTTGTCGCGCAGCATCTGAAGGGCCTGCTGCGGCGATTCGGCGGCCAGAACGCCTTTGGACGTCTCGCCGTTTCGCGATTTGGCGGTGTAGGCGTACTGCATGGTTACTCCACGAACGCCACGCGCATCACCTCTTCCAGGCTGGTCACCTCCTGCTCGGCCAGGCGGAGGCCCTCTTCGAACAGGGTCCGGCCGCCTTGGCTGCGATACCACTGGCGGATCGCGTCCACGTCGGCGTGCTCGACCATCAGGCGTCGGAATTCGGCCCCGCCGGTCAGCACCTCGTAGATGCCGATCCTGCCCTTGAAGCCCGTGTCGTGGCACTTCGGACAGCCGGCGCCGCGCGCGAACGAGCGGCGGTAGTCGCCCTGGTAGTGGATGCCTTCGAGGAACTCGGCGGGCGGATAGTGGTTCGTGCGGCAGTGAGGGCAGATGGTGCGGACCAGGCGTTGGGCAATCACCCCGATGAGGCATGCCGACAGCTTGTACGGGGCCACGCCCATGTCGATCAACCGCGTCACGGCCCCGGCGCTATCGTTGGTGTGCAAGGTGCTGAGCACCAGGTGGCCGGTCAAGGCGGCCTGGACCGCCACCTGGGCGGTCTCGGGGTCGCGAATCTCGCCGACCATCACCACGTCGGGATCCTGGCGCAGAATCGCCCGTAGCGCATTGGCGAACGTGAGGTCGGTCGCCTCGTCGACCTGGACTTGATTGACCAGCTCGATCTGGTACTCGACCGGATCCTCGACGGTGACGATGTTGCGGTGGACCGACTTGATCAGCTCCAGTGCCGAGTAGAGCGTGGTCGTCTTGCCGCTGCCCGTGGGACCCGTGACCAGCAGGAGGCCATACGGTCTAGCCAAGAGTTCCTTGACGGCGTCGAGGCGGTCGCTGGGGATGCCCAAGGCATCGAGGTTGAAGGTCAGCCGGCGCCGGTCGAGCACGCGGAGCACGACCTTTTCGCCCAGCACGGTGGGCAGCGTCGAGACGCGCAGGTCGATCTCGCGTCCCTCGACGGCCACGTGGAGCCGGCCGTCCTGGGGAAGCCGGTGTTCGGCGATGTCCATCTTCGCCATCACCTTGATGCGGCTGACGATCGCCGGATGGATGTCGCGCCGCGGACGAAGCACCTCGCGCAACTGGCCGTCCACGCGAAATCGCACCACCGAGTACTGCCGGTTCGGCTCGATGTGAATGTCGCTGGCACC
>JANLFZ010000028.1:3659-4869 GCA_024653385.1 Thermoguttaceae bacterium
CCTGGCGAATCGCCTGGAGAATGAAGTAGTTGACGAGGTTGATGATGGGGCTTCCGTCGACCAGCGACTCGACGGAGCTGAGGTCCACCTCGACGGCATCGGGCTGGATTTCCACCGCGTTTTCATCCAGGTCGGCCGTCACGGCATCGACCTGGAACCCCTCCTCGTAGCATCGCCGGATCATCCGCTGGATGCTGGCGCGGAGGGCGAAGACGGGGCGGACCTTCAGCCGGGTCAGACGCTCCAGCTCGTCGATTTGCTGGAGGTTCTGCGGGTCGCTCATCGCCACGGTGAGCGTGTCGCGGACCTTGAACATCGCCAGCGCGCAGAAGGCCTCGGCCTTGGCGCGAGGGATCAAGCGGACGACCCGCGGGTCGATCATGCCCTCGCGCAGTTTGGGCGCCGGGATATTCAACTGGCGCTGGATATACGGGAGGATCTGGTCCTCGGCGACAAACCCCAGCTCCACGAGCACTTCGCCCAACCGGCCCTTCGACTTGCTTTGCTTCTCCAGGGCGGCTTCCAGCTCATCGGGCGTGATCAGGTTGGCCCCGAGGAGCTGCTCGCCGAGCATGGGCCGCGCAGAGGCGAATTGCCCTTCGGTCCGCGCCGGGAGGGCAGGCACGGGCGAGGGGGCAACCGGGGGTGAGTGCGTGGCGGTCGTCATTGCACGAAACTGCCCACGGCCGAAGCCGCCTCGGGGTAGATCTCGAAGTGTCGCCCCACGCCCGTCACCGAGAGAATCTCCCGGCACAACGAGTTGCGCACGGCCAGCTTCAGCGTCCCCCCGCGGCGCTGATACTCCTCTTGAACGTCCAAGAGCATCTCCAGACCCGCGCTGTCGATCAACGGCACGCGATCCAAATCGAGCACCACCCGGGGTTGACCGTGCGATCCACAACTCTGCAACAGGGTCAAGACCCGGTCAACGTGATCGACGTTGATCGGGTCGTCCCCGGTAATCACATCGACGGCGCCTTGTCGCGTGTGGTCGAACATCGTCGCGCCCGCGCTTACCCCATCGGCAGAGTGACGGTAAACCGCGTGCCCTTGTTCAGTTCACTGTGTACCTGGATCTTGCCGCCGTGGAGGCGGACGACCTCCTGGGCAAGCGACAGGCCCAGACCGCTGCCCGTCTGCTCTTGCACCCGCGGGTCGGAGCTTCGGAAGAACTTGTCGAAGATCCGCGGAAGTTCGGAGGGCGAGATCC
>JANLFZ010000028.1:4879-9081 GCA_024653385.1 Thermoguttaceae bacterium
ACGGGGTTCGGGATCTCGCCCTCCGAACCCCGTATCCTCGACCTCGATCTGAAGCGAGTCGTCCTTCGCCAGGACCTTGAAGTGAACCTGGCCGCCCTCGGGCGTGTACTTGGCGGCATTTCCCAGCAGGTTGACCAAAGTGGCCGTGATCTTGTCCTTGTCGAGCCGCAGCTTGGGGAGTTTCTCGGGCAGCGAAGCCCGTAGCGCGATCCGTTTCTGGAGCATCTGCGGCCGGACCTTGTCGAGCACTTCGCGCAAGAGCCGCTCGACGTCGGTCTCCTGCCGCGCCAGCGAAAGCGAACCTACTTCCATGCTGCTGATGCTCAACAGGTCGTCGATGAACCGGGCCAGCCGGGTCGCCTCGGCGTTGATCGTGTTGCAGAACTCCTTCTGCTTCTCGACATCGAGCATTTCGCTGAGCACGAGGGTCTCGGCGTAGGCCTTGATGTTCGCCAGCGGCGTGCGGAGTTCGTGCGTGGCCGAGTTGACGAACTGATTGCGCATCTGCTCGGCGAGCTTCTGCTGGGTGATGTCGCGGATCGACCACACGTGGCCCGCACTGGGGCTGCCCTTGACCGGCCGAAGCGGGTGCCGGGCGACGCGCAGCACCCCTTGCGTCATGTCGCCCGATCGGTCGAGTTCCATGACCACGGTGCGGTCGCGCGACTCGGGGTCGGCGAAGGGACTGCCGGGGCCGGCCGCCGCGGTCCCCAGGAGTTGCTCCATCGTCTTGCCGGACGGCGCCGCGCCCTCGCGCAGCCCCAGCAGCGCCACGAGGGCCTGATTGGCGAACGTCACGCGCCCCTCGTTGTCGGTCAGGGCCACGCCGTCGGGCAGGCTGTTGAGGATCAAATCGGCCTTGCGTTGCCGGAAGCCTTCGAGGGCTTCGGTCAGGCGGGACTGCAACCCGCTTCGTTCGCGCATGGCGGCACGCTCCTCCGCCAGGCGGTTCCATCCCATCGCGGCCGAAGTAGCCGGCACGACCGGGACCAGTTCGACGTCGTCGGATGCCTCGGCAGCCGAGAGACGCTCGAGTTGCGATTCGATCTGCGACAACGGGCGCACGGTGCGCCGCAGGGCCATCACCCCCAGCGACATCAACAAGAGCGGCCCCAACACGGCCGCGGGGGCGTACTCCGCCAGAGTTCGCACGACGTTCCACAGGCCCGGCTCGACCACGGCCAGGTACAGCGTGCCCACCGTCTTCCCCCCCGAGTAGACAGGCGTTCGGTATTCGCGCACGACCCGCGATTGCTCATCCACGAACCGGACGCGGCTTGCTTCTCCCCATTGGACGGCCGCGCCCGTGGGGTCCTGGGCCGCCTGGCCGATCCTCTCGGTCATGGAGTGGGCGACAAACGTGCCTTTTGGGTCGGCCAAGGCGCACCAAGCAAGTGCGTGCTGCGTGGTCCATCGCGTCAGAAACGCCTGAACGGCCTCCGGCCCCCCGCGGCGGAGTTCGGCGGCCACCAATCCCGTGGCTTTACCCAAGTCCGCCAGGCAGGCGCTTTCGGCCTGGGAGCTGAGCATCGCCTTGGAGACGAAGACGATTCCCCCGGCCAACCACACGATGGCGGCAAGCGCGAACACCAGGTAGTAGGCGGTTACCCGGCGTGGGAGTTCAAGATGGGTGGTCTTGTTGAGCATCCGTCGCGCGTGGTCAAGGGCGCAGGCCTCGTGCCTCGCCAGTCGGCGCTAGCCGGAGGGCGCCGCCGCGGTGAGGCAATTCTCCACGATGTCTACCAAGTGCCGTGGGCTGAAGGGTTTGGGCACCACGTCGAGGACCCCGAGTTCGTCGCAGAGCCGTGCCCGCTCCAGCTCCAACCCCTTGGCGGTCAACATGACCACCGGCAGCCCGGACATGCGTGGAGACTGCCGCATCTGCAAGCACAGCTCGACGCCCGACATCTCAGGCATCTGCTGGTCCGTCACCAGCAAGTCGTAGTCGTGTTTCTGGAGGCAATTCCACGCTTCGCGCCCATTGCGCGCCACGGTCACCTGAAACCCGACATGCTCCAGGTGGAGTCGCACGACGAGTGCTAGCGCGGGATTGTCCTCGGCGACCAGAATCCGCTTGCCCACGTTCGTCACCTCGACTTCCCAATGCCCCGGTACGTTAACCGTAGGTCCGGATTCACGGTTCGTCAAACATTATCGGCACTTCCCAGCCGGCAACTTTGAGACAACCGCTACTCTCGATCGAAACTTTTCATGTTGCGCAGAACCGCCAGATTCCGGCTCGAGCACACGCCACGCCGTCAATGCACCCTGTCTATTTTTACTAGAAGTCGGCGTAGGTCATGCTGCCGTCGGTTTTCGTTGGGGCAGTGCAATTGGCAATGAAGCGGCCATCGTTGTAGTTGTAGAGCCAACCGCTGGTGTCGTCGGCCGGCATGGCCTCGGTTTCCGCAACGCCCGTGAAATGGACCACGGCATCTTTGGTTCCCACGGGCGATTTCGGGAAAGTGCCACGGAGGTAGGGAGCCAGTTCTTCTTTGAACTGATCGGAATTCTGGGCGCTGCCGGGAAGCGCGCCCGCATGGTTGGCCGCATAGAGTTCGATGGCGTTGCGGACCACGGCAAGCGTCTGCCGCAGTCCGTTGTCGGTCGCCGTCCCCGTGGTGTTGACGAGTTTCGGCACGGCGACAGCCGCCAGGATCCCAAGGATCATCACCACCACCACGAGTTCAACCAGAGTAAAACCACGTCGACGCGCCATGGGTGCATTCCTCCTTCGGCAGCCACCGCGGCCCGCTGGGCCGCATGGTCGGGCTCGTTTGGCTTGCTGGAACAATCCAGAAAAACTTAGGTTACGAGGGCGCGAAAAGCAAATCGACACGCAAGAGGTGCTGTTCAAGGCGTGGTAAATCCATGGGGGGGAATAAGTTCCGATTCGTGCGCCAGCGCCGATTACGACCGCTTGCGCCGGCCGGACCCGCCAATGAGCTAAGTTTTATTGGCCGCGCGTAGCGACCTGGCTGTCCGGTTGACACGATCGAAGCCCTATCCTTGGCGGACCGCTGTATGTCAATGGCCGATCTGATCACGTTGGCCCCCACGGAACTGAACGCCGAGGCCAAGGCGACCGCCGCCGCATTGGCCGCTGCGCTGGGGGTGGAATTCCGGTATTGGGAAGTCGGCCGGGGACGGTCCCAGGTCGTTGCGGAGGACGGCAGGGCGCGCCCGGCGGGGCGACCGGCTGGGACCGGCGGACTACCCGAGGAATTCGCGCGGCGACTGGCCGATGCCCAAGACCCAGTACTCGTCCACCGGCACGACGGGCAGATCTTGCTCGGTCTGCCGTTCGGCGAGACCGCGACCGGGCGTCTGGCCGCCACGGCGGTGTTGCAGGCGGCGCCGGACGACGTCGTGCAGCTCCTGGCGAGGGTGGTGCTCGACGATCTCGAGCTGCGCCGCGAGTTGTCGCGCTGCCGCGACGATTTGGACCTTTGCGCCGCGCAGATCGGCAACGATTTCGAGGAGCTGACGTTCCTTCGCACGCTGGCCGACCACCTCGACGTGTCGGATCCGTCGCACGGAACGTGGCATGTCGCCGAAATGGTGCTGCCGCTGTTGGCGGCGGTGATCCGGGCCGAATCGCTGGTGCTGGTGACCGCCCGCCACGATGACAAGCGCGCCGGAGGTGTCGTCGCCGACGAGCCGGTGCTTTGGGTAGGCCCCCGCCGTCTGGACGACGACGCGTGCCGCCGCTTCATCGACCAGTACGGCGCCGAGGCCACCATTCAACCCGTGGTGCGCAACCACTTCGACGAAGGCCCCGAGGGCTTGGCATTCCCCGGGGTACGCAAGTTCGTCCTGACGTCGATGGCCAAGGGCGAGCTGGTGATCGGCTGGCTGGGCGCGATCAACCACGTGCACCGCGCCGAACCGCACCAGGAATCGCTCTGGCGGTTGAGCCAGTTCGAGTTCGGCACGGTCGAGGCCAGCTTGCTCAGTTCGGTGGCCTCGATGTTGGCGACCCACGTGCGGAACGTCGAACTGTTCCGCGAGAAGGAGTCGATTCTGGTCAGCGTGGTCCGGGCGATGGTCTCGGCGATCGACGCGAAGGACCCGTACACGTGTGGCCACAGCGAGCGCGTGGCCCTGGTCGCCCGACGGATCGGCCGCGAGATGGGACTCGACGACGAACAGTGCGAGCAGCTCTACCTCTCCGGTCTGATGCACGATCTGGGGAAGCTGGG
>JANLFZ010000028.1:9091-23658 GCA_024653385.1 Thermoguttaceae bacterium
CGCCGTGCTGCGCAAGGCGGGGAAGTTGACCGACGAAGAGCGCGACCAGATCCGGCCGCATCCCGAGCAGGGCTGGGCCATCCTTCAGGGGGTCAACCAGCTCAGCTACTTGATTCCCGGGGTGCTCCATCACCACGAGCGGTACGATGGGAAGGGGTATCCCGACGGCCTGGCGGGCGACACCATTCCGCTGCCGGCCCGCATCCTTGCCGTGGCCGACTCCTACGACGCGATGGTCAGCGACCGCCCGTATCGCAAGGGGATGCCGGAAGGGGACGTGGAACAGATCCTGCGCCAGGGCGCGGGAACGCAGTGGGACCCCAAGGTCGTCGAGGCGTTCTTCCGCGCGGTTCCCGACATCCGGGCCATTTGGGAGAAATACGTGCCTCACGCGCCAATGCGGCGTGACGCGCAAGGGGGCGCGGCAGAAGGCGTGCCGGGGAGATGCCCACCATGAACCGTGCCCCTTGCCGACACGTTCCTGCGGTCGGTTTCAGCCTGATCGAACTCTTCATCGTGGTGCTTGTTCTGGGGATTTTCGCGGCCGCGGCGGCGCCGAAGTTCGCCGACGCCCTGTCGGCCCATCGCGTGGACATGGCCGCACACCGTTTGGCCTCGGACCTTCGCGCGGCCCAAGCGCGGGCGAAGGCCCTAAGCGCCACGCAGTCGGTGACGTTCGTGGCGCCGCCCAACGGAAACCAGTATGAAATCGTGGGAATGAAGAACCCGGACCGGCCCGCTGACTCCTACGTGGTGCGGCTTTCCGAAGCTCCCTATCATGCCACGCTGGTGTCGGTTTCCTTGGAAGGAAACACGGCGCTTACATTCAACGGTTACGGGCTGCCCGGCTGCGCGGCGACGATAGTCCTTCGGTCGGGCGCAAGGACTCGAACGGTCCGGGTGGAACGCGACGCAGGCACGGTTTCGATCGAATGAACCCGCGCCCAGGAACGATTCGGCGGCGAGAGTCGACCGCAGCCTTCACGCTGGTGGAGCTGTTGGTGGCGCTTGGGGTGTTGCCGCTGTTGCTTCTCGGATTGGCCTCGGCGGTGCTCGTTGCCCGCCATGCCGTTCCCGATGGAAAACGCGGCCCCTCGGCCACCTTGAGCGCCGGACGTGCCTTGGAGCAGCTTGCCGCCGAACTCCAGTACGCCAACTCGGTTTCGCTGACGTCGCCCGCGGAGATCGTGTTCACCACCGAGGACCGCAACGGAGACGGCGCGAGCGAGACGATCCGGTACTTCTGGTCCGGCAGGCCGGGCGATCCGCTGTTGCGCCAGGCCAATGGGACCGCGTCGGTCGCCGTGGCTCCCAGCGTCGAGACCTTCCGTTTGGATTACACGACCCGCGAACAGCCGCTTTCGGCCACCTCGTCGGAAGGGGCCGAGCGGCTTCTGGCCAGTTACACCAGCTCGATCAACCTCGGCAGCTTCCTGGTTGATGCCGACCACTGGTGCGGACAGGACTTCGTGCCCGACTTGCCGTCCGACGCCACCGCGTGGCGGGTTACGCGCGTGGGATTCCGCACGCGGGTCGCCGGCCTGGCCACTGGATCGCTTCGGGTGGAACTGCGCGCGTCGGCGGGGCACCTCCCCACGATGAACGTCCTGGCCGCCGTGTCGCTGGCCGAATCATCGCTTCCGGCGGTGAGCTATCAATGGGTCGAGGTGCCGTTCAGCTCCGCGCCCCAGCTTCCCCCGGGTGCGCGCATGTCGCTGATCGTCAAGGGCCTTACCTCCGTAGAGGCGTGCGACATCCAATACCAACTCCTGTCCGGAAGCGCGGCAACGTCGTACTTCGTCCGAACGGCCAACGCCGGGGCGGACTGGACGACTTCCGCGGGACAGGATATGCCCTTCTATGTCTACGGCGTGGTCAGCACGCCCAACCCGCCTTCGTCGCGCAGAATTCTCGACAGCGTGCAGTACTCCCTGCGGTGCACCGGCGCGGGATCGAGCACGGTGCGAGGTTCCGTGCGGATTCTCAACCAACCCGCGGCGCCCCCGACCTAAGGATTTTCAGCCATGGTCGAACATCTCGAACGAGACTGCCCGGCACCGGCACGGCGGCACCGCCGCCGCGGCGCTTTCAGCCTTGTCGAGCTGGCCGTTTCGGCGGCGATTGCGGGCCTCTTGCTCGTGGCCGCGCTGCGAACGGTTGCCAGTTCGATCGCCACGCAGTCCCAGGCCGCGATCGCGTCCATGGCCGATCTTCTGGCCGAGGACCTCCTAGCCGAGATTCTCGAGAAAAGCTACGCGGATCCGGTGTCGTCGGCCGGATTGGGCGTCGACGCGGGCGAATCGCCGTCGGCCAAGACGAGTTTTGACGACGTTGACGATTATGCGGGTTGGAACGAAGCCCCTCCCCAAGCCCGCGATGGCACCGCCATGACCGGCTGGGAAGGCTGGCAGCGGCAAGTCGCGGTCGCGTGGGTGATTCCCACCGACGTGTCCCAAACCACCGCGACGGAAAGCGGGGCGAAACGCATTACTGTGACCGTGCGATACCGTGGAGCGACCCGCGCCAGCCGGAACGCCCTTCGTACCTCCGCCCCGTGAACGCCAGGTTTCCCGTCCACCGAGGCCCAGCCGGCATGAGCCGTACGCGACGTTTCCCGACATCCGCCCGCCGTGGCAGCGCGTACATGATCGTGTTGGCCACGGGCCTCGTGGTCGCCACGCTCGGCTTGGGCGCGCTGTTGGCGGTGCGCTCGCAGTATCGCGCGTGGCGCACCCTGACCGATGCCGCGGAAGCACGCCAGAACGCGCTGTCGGCCATCGAGCTGGGACGCCTGTGGATCAGCCAGGACCCCAACTGGCGGTCGAATCGAGGCAGCGGCGTGTGGGCATCGAACCAGCCGATGGCGTCCGGGACCTTCACGCTCGAGGCCACCGATCCGCTGGACGGCGATCTGACCAATCGTCCACACGACCCCGTGGTGCTGAAGGCCATCGGAGTCAAGGGACACTCGCGCCACATCGTCCAGGTGACCTTGACCGCTTCGCCGGAACCGCTACCGGCGCTGCGCTGTGCTGCCCACACGGGAGGCCAGCTTCACGTGAAGGCCGGGAAGCTCTTGATTGCCGCCGGGTCGGTCTACTCGACCAACGCGGGTCTGCGGAACGACGGGACCATTCGCGCCAGTGTCGAGGCCGCCTACGCCCAAAGCATAGGCGTTGTGACCGACACACTGACGTTGGGCGTGCCTCCCAAGGCCTTTCCCGACTCCGGCGTCCCGGAAATGTACGCGCGTCTGGGGACGACGATCGCGCCGGGCAATACCATCGACAAGATGGTGTTGAGCCCGGGGAAGAACCCTTGGGGGGCCTTGAACAACGACGGTGTGTACGTCATTCGCGCCAACAGCGATTTGACGATCAAGAACAGCCGCATCCACGGCACCCTGGTCGTGATTTGCCCCGGCAGAAAGGTGACCGTCGACAATAACGTGCTCATCCATCCGTACCGGGCCGACTACCCGGCGCTGATCATCGACGGGAACGCGGTCTTTCAGCACGACAGCAGCACCAAGCTCTCGGAAGTCGCGACCGCGACGAACTTCAATCCTGTCGGAGCCCCATTCGAAGGAAGCGAAGACGCCGATACCGCCGATGAGTACCCCAGCGAAGTGCGCGGGTTGGTCCACGTCACCGGTACGGTACAGCTTATGAACACGGCGATGATTCGGGGCTGCCTTCTGTGCTCGCCCGCCAACACCACCGACGCCCTGGTGTGCGACGGGACGAACGAAATCGTCTACAACTCGGCCCTGTACGCCAATCCGCCTCAAGGCTATACATCGGCCGTGAAAATGCTCGTTCAGCCGGGAACCTGGCGGCAACTGGTCGAATAGGCCGTCGGTGCCGGGCCTGGGATCGAATCGCCGGCGGTGCGGGCGTTAGGGCCGGCTTCGGCCCTCGGAGCGAATTCGCTGCAAGAGAGCGGCCATTTGCTTCACGCGTTCGGGATGTTGCGCGGCGAGGTTGGTCGTCTCGCCCAGGTCGGTGGCAAGATCGTACAGCTCGCCGTCTTCGCCGGCGCGCTTGCCTCGCTTGGCCTTGGGGGCAGCCGCCGGAATGTACTTCCACGTGCCCAGGCGCAGCGCAAGGCGGTTCCCGTGCTCGACCAGGTGGTCGCGGCAGGGTCGATCGCGCGGGTCGCCGAGCAAGGCCGGCAGGATGTTGAAGCTGTCGGGCCCGGCCTCCTCGGGCAACGTCTGGCCCGTGATCGCCGCCGCCGTGGCCAACAGATCCACGTGGCAGATCAGGGCGTCCGACGTGCCGGGCTTCACGTGGCCTGGCCAGCGCGCGACAAACGGCACGCGCGTGCCGCCCTCGTAGGGGCTGCCCTTGTTGCCGCGAAGCGGCCCGTTGTGCATGTGACCGTTGTTGGTCTCGACCGTTCCGCTGTTGACGTGGTCCGGGCCGTTCGTGTCGAGCACACCGCCGTTGTCGCTGGTGACCATCACCAACGTGTTGTCGGCCAGACCGAGGCGGTCGAGGACCTTGAGCACCTCGCCCACCGACCAGTCGAATTCCTGCACCACGTCGCCGCGGACTCCCGCCTGGCTGGTGCCGCGGAACCGAGCGTGCGGGACGCGCGGCACATGGATGTCGTGCGTGGCGAAGTACAAGAAGAACGGCCGATCCTTGTGCTTCTCGATGAAGGCGACCGCCTTGCCGGTCAGCACGTCGGCGATCTCGTCGTCCTTCCACAGCGCGGCCTTGCCGCCGATCTGCCGGCCGATCCGCGGGATGCCGTTGACGTACGACAACGGATGCCCGCGCTCGATCGAGTAATCGAGGCTGATCGGATCGGCCGGATCGAGTCCCACGACGCGGTGGTTCTCGATCCAGACGCACGGCGTGCGGTCGCCCGTGGCCGGTAGGAGCCAAGCGTAGTCGAAGCCGATTTCCAGCGGGCCGGGCTTAATGACGCCGTTGTAGTCCGTCGGCGCGGTGGCGCCGAGTCCCAGGTGCCACTTGCCCACCACGCCGGTGGTGTACCCTGCCCGTTTCAAGAGCGCGGGCACGGTGAGCCGGCCCGGCTCGATGATCAGTGCGGCCGTGCCCGGCAAAATGCCCGTCCCCGGCTTGCGCCATGCGTACTCGCCGGTCATCAGGGCGTACCGCGTGGGGGTGCAGACAGCCGATGGCGAATGGGCATCGGTGAACCGTCGGCCCTCTGCCGCCAGCCGGTCGATGTTGGGGGTCTTGATCTTCGTCGCGCCGTAGCACCCGAAGTCGCCGTAGCCGATGTCGTCGGCGAGAATGAACACGATATTCGGCCGGCTTCTGCCCCGAGAAGTCTCATCTTGTGGGGCCGCAAGCGCCCACGTGGCCACGCCGCACGCCACGAGGATCGCGAGTACGGCGCGCCGTGACGAACTCGGTGGGAACAGGGCGGAACCGTGTCGGACAATCCTGGCGAACATGGAAAGGTCCTCGCGGTGGGCAACTGCGCAACGCACTACGGTCTGAGTATGGCCGGCGCGGGGCGCCCGGTCAACCTTAGGCGGCGGGCGGTTCGCCTCGGCCGAGTCGGGCATGCAATCGGCCCGGCCTTGGGCCGAGAAACACGGCGTGCCGGTGGTGCCGCAAGATGGGGGGAGTTAGACTGAAGCACCGTGCGTGGCCTCTTCCCCGCGGTCCAAGTCGGTCTTTACAGGAGCGTTGCCATGAGCAAGACCCCCGTGGTGCATGCCCAGCAGCGATGGGACTACCTCTACTTCACCCGAAAATCCGAGCCGTCGCTGTACAACGAGCTATGTACACTCGGCCAGGAAGGCTGGGAATTGGTCAATACTCACTACTACAAGGACGCCAAAGGCGTGATGACCTGGTTGGCCATCCTGAAGCGCCCGAGCGTCGGGGCCTCGCCAAGCTCGCAAGCGCGCGTCCAGCCATCCGCAGAGACGGAACCTCACCCAGAGGCAGCCGCCCACGAGCCGCAGGGATTCGACCTCAGCGGCGATATTTTCGACGTCAAGAAAGAGTGAAATCGGGGGGCGACCAAGCGTCCCAAACGCGTTGGTCGTGGGCTGATTCCGGGGCCCCCCGACCATACCGGGCGGTCCCCGTCGTTGGGCGTGGCCGGAGCGGGCTGGGCGTTTGCTTGGGGCATGTTCGGCCCGGTCTGGTGCAAGGACCAAACGGCAAGGCGGTGCCAAGCGTCATGTGAGTCTTGCCCGTCTTGTCCATGCTGGGCAAGTTGCGCACACATCACCTCTTATCGAGGGCAAGACATCCCCCAGCGGGGCACCTTTGATCCCTTGAAACGAATATAATTTCATAGTAGATTTCGACGCCAGCGGAAGGTGGTGCGCGGGGCGCCAAGCGCTGTTGGCTTCGGGAGCGAGGAACTTTGGCGGCAAAACCGAGAATCCTGTGCATCTGCAACTCGACGCAGCGCATCGAGCCACTGCTCGGCTCGGCAGTGGACCAATACGAGGTCGTCGCCATGGACGACCCGATCCAAGCCCTCGACCGACTCGCCCATGAGACGTTCGAGGGCGTTTTCGTCGGGTCGGATCATCTTCAGGATGCCTTCGAACTGGCGCAACTGTTGCGCAACGAGCAGGTCCTCGAGGGTATGCCCGATGGCGTGGTCCTCTTGGACCAGCAGAACCGTATTCTCTGGGGCAACGGTCGGCTCCAGGAGTGGTGTGGGCGCGAGGATGTGGTGGGGGCGAATTTCTATAGCGTGCTGGGCAGCCCCGAGATTCAGGGGCCCGACTTCTGTCCGTTCCACACCTCGCTGGCCACGGGAAGCCCGACCAGCTCGACGCTCCGCACGGAGGACAACCGGTACTACCAAGTCCACGTCGCGCCCATCCGGCGACGGGGCGGCCCGCCCGAGTACTTGATCGTTACGGTCCGCGATACGACCTCCGAAATCCACCAGCAGCAGAAGCTCGCGGCAATCCACCAGGCCGGCATGGAACTGGCCGATCTGACGCCGGAAGACCTGCTCCAAATGACCGTCGAGCAGCGGATCGACCTGCTAAAGTCGAACATCCTCCATTACACCAAGGACCTGCTGAAGTTCGAGGTGGTCGAGATCCGGCTCTTGGACCAGAAGACGGGAAAGCTCGAACCGCTGCTGTCGGTCGGCATGGAGCCGGAGGCCGCCAACCGGGCGTTGTATGCCCATCCGCAGAACAACGGGGTGACGGGCTTTGTCGCGGCGACCGGCAAGAGCTATCTCTGCGAAGACACGACCGAGGACCCGCTCTACCTGCCCGGCGCCGCCGGCGCCAAGAGTTCGCTGACCGTGCCGTTGATGCTCCACGACGAGGTCATCGGCACGTTCAACGTCGAGAGCCGCGAGCCTCGGGCGTTCAGCGAGAGCGACCTTCAGTTTCTCGAGATCTTCACGCGCGATGTCGCGGTGGCCCTGAACACCCTCGAACTGCTCGTGGCGGAAAAGGCTTCCGCGGCTGCCGCCAGCGTCGAGGCGATCCACAGCGCCGTGGCCCTACCGGTCGATGAGATCCTCAACGACGCGGTCAACGTGATGGAACGCTACATCGGCCACGAGCCCGAGGTCGTCGAGCGGCTGCAACGGATTCTCCGCAACGCGCGCGACATCAAGCAGGTCATCCAGATGGTCGGTCAGAAGCTCGCGCCGGTGCCGGCGCGGCTCGAACCGCCGCAGCCGGAACGCCCGTCGCTGCGCAAGGCGCGGATCCTGCTGGTCGACGAGGATGCCCAGGTGCGCAGCGCCGCCCACGCCCTCTTGGAACGCTACGGGTGCGTGGTCGAGACCGCGCCGAACGGTGCCCAGGCCATGTCGATGATCCGCAATCTGCTGGCCGAGGGCGGCTACGACGCGATCATCGCCGATATCCGCTTGCCCGACATGAGCGGCTACGAGTTCCTCCTCCAGCTCCAGGAAGTGACCGACGTCGAGCCGGTGCCCTTGATTCTCATGACGGGGTTCGGGTACGACCCGGGGCACTCGATCGTCAAGGCCCGCCAGGCCGGCGTGAAGCAGTTCCTCTACAAGCCGTTCCGGCTCGATCAGTTGCTTTCGACCGTCGAGCAAGTGATCGCGGCGCCCAAGGCGGTGCGCCAGGCGTAGCCGGATGTCCCGCCGTTGCCTCGCGGCCGCGCCTTGACGCGAGGCGGGTCGCTTCGCTCCAATGAAGCGTCGAACCTTGCCCTCGGACTCTCGGAGGAAACGCTGTGACCCGCCGATTCGCTCTCTCGCTCTGCGTCGCCTGGACGCTGGCCGCCCCCCTTTCCGCCGCCGACGAACTCGTGAAACTTGCCGTCGATCCCGCTCGGGTGCTCCATCGAATCGACGAGAAGGTTTACGGCCATTTCCTCGAGCACATCTACAATTCGTGCAACGGCGGGCTGTGGGGCGATCTGGTCTGGAACCGTAGCTTCGAGTACAACGCCGCCGGGTTGTGGTCGATCAAGGACGGGACGATCGTGCAGCAGGGCCTGTCGGTCAACAATCGCCTGGTCTTCGGCGACGCCGGCTGGACCGACTACGAGTTCACCCTCGAAGCCCGCAAGACCGGCGGGCAGGAGGGCTTTCTCATCCTCTTCCGCGTGGCAGGCGACGACGACTTCTATTGGATGAACCTCGGCGGCTGGGGGAACCAGCGACACGCCCTGGAGCGTGGGCGCAGCGGCGAATCGCGATGGCACGTTGTCGGCCGCGCCGTGGACGGAAAGATCGCGACCGGCCGCTGGTACAAGATCCGCGTGCGCTGCGAAGGCCGGCACATCCAGGTCTGGCTCGACCAGCGGCAAGTCCTCGATTTTACCGACGACCAGTTTGCCCAGCTTCGGGGCAAGGTCGGCGTCGGTACCTGGGCCACCAAGGCCGAGTTCCGCAACCTGAAGGTCGCCGCGCTCGATGGCAAGGTCCTCTTCGAGGGCCTGCCCGAGAAGCTCAGTCAGCCTTCCGTGGCCCACCGATGGGCGGTTTACGGGCCGGGCAAGGCGTTCCTCGAAACCGACCGGCCGCTCAATAGCCGGTTCTGCCAGCGATTGACCGGCACCGACGGCGAGACGGGTATCGAGCAGACCCCGTTTTCGATTCGCGCGGGCGAAACCTACCGCGGGTCGCTCTGGGCCCGAGGCCAAGCGCCGGCCGGGATGGTTGTGCGCTTGCTCGATGGGCGCAAGGTTCTAGGCGAGGCGGTTCTCGCCGCACCATCGCAGGCGTGGCAGGAATTCCGTTTCGAGTTCCAGCCGGCGGCAAGCGCCGACCACGCCACGCTCCAGGTGGGCGTGCGGGGCAAGGCCGACGTGGCGATCGACCAGGTCTCGATGATGCCCGAGAGCTGGGCCAAGGCCGGCGGGTTCCGGCCCGACCTGCTCGACGCGATCGCCGCGCTGCGTCCGCCGGTCATCCGTTGGCCGGGCGGGTGCTTCGCCAGCGCCTACCGTTGGAAGGACGGCATCGGGCCGCAGCACCAGCGCAAGTCCTATCCGATCGAGATCTGGGACGACCGCGACACGAACTCGTTCGGCACCGACGAGTTCATCGCCATGTGCCGGAAAGTCGGGGCCGAGCCCTTGCTCGTGGTCAACATCGGCACGCCCCAGTGGCGGCACGAGGGGACCGAGGAGGAGTACCTCCAAGACGTCCTCGATTGGATCGAGTACTGCAACGGCCCGGCCGACTCGGCGTGGGGCAAGGTCCGCGCGGCGGGCGGCCATCCCGAGCCGTACCGCGTCAAGTTCTGGGAGATCGACAACGAGACCTGGGGCATGGGCGCGGCGGCCTACGCCGATGCCGTTTGCCGCATCGCCCCGCGCATGAAGAAGGCCGATCCCTCAATCAAGCTGGCCGCCTGCGGCAGCGCGGGCTACGGCGACAAGGGGAACGGCCTGGAGTGGAACCGCGAGATCATCCAGCGCTGCGCCGAGCTGATCGACTACCTGAGTATCCACCACTACGAGGACCCCAACCGGTTCGCCCAGGGGCCTCGCGATTACGAAGCGTTTTTCCGCAAAACCGGCGAATTGATCCGGAAGTCGAAGAACCCGAACCTCAAGATCGACGTCTCGGAGTGGAACGCCCAATCGACCGACTGGCGGACCGGGCTTTACGCCGGCGGGCTGCTCAACGGCTTCGAACGCACCGGCGACGTGCTGGAGATCGGCGGCCCGGCCCTCTTCTTGCGGCACGTCTCGGCCAAAGCGTGGGACAATGCCTTCGTCAACTTCGACCACCGCACCTGGTTCCCCGCCCCGAATTACGTGGTCATGAAGCTCTGGCGCGACCACTACGCGCCGGAGCGGGTCGAGCTGGCGGGCGACGCGGGGCCCTTGAACGCGGTGGCCACGCGCTCGGCCGACGGTCGCATGCTGGTCGTCAAGGCGGTCAACCCCGCGAAGACCGCAGTGGCCGTCGAGCTGACCGTCGCGCCCGGCTTCCGCCCGGGCGGGAGCAAGCTGACCCTCGTCGCGCCGGGCGACCTCAAGGCCCGCAACACACTCGAGCGGCCCGACGCCGTGCGGCCCACCCCGGGGACGATCGAAGCTCGCGGCCAGACCCTGCGGTTTACCCTGCCCGGACTGTCGGCGGGAGCCCTTCGGGTGGACCGTGCGCCGTGACGAGGGTGGAATCGTACGATGGCTCAGCCGGCTTTCGACCTCTCCCGATCCCGGGCGGATGCCGTTGCCCGACTGACCGACGGCGTGCTCGATGTGTTGGTGCTTGGCGGCGGGATCGTGGGGGCGGGCGTGGCGCGCGACGCGGCCATGCGTGGCTTGCGCGTCGGCCTCGTCGAGCAGCACGATTTCGCCTTCGGCACCAGCAGCCGGTCGAGTCGCCTGCTCCACGGCGGGCTGCGCTATCTGGCGCAAGGACGGATTGGCCTGGTTTACGAGGCCAGCCGTGAGAAGCGGGTGCTCCATCGCATTGCCCCGCACCTGGCCGAGCCCTTGGCCTTCGTCTTTCCCACGTACCGCGGCTCCGGCTGGCCCTTGTGGCAATTGCGGATCGGCGTGCGCATCTACGACCTGCTCTGCGGTGGACGGAACCTCGGGCCCTCGAGCGCGATGACGCCCTCCGAGGTACTCGCCCACGTGCCGGGCCTGAACCGCGAAGGACTTACCGGCGCAGTCCGGTACTACGACGGCCTGACGAACGATGCCCGGCTGGTGCTCGACACGCTCCGTTCGGCGGCCGCGTCCGGGGCGGTCCTTCTGAACTATACGCGCTGGGAACATGCCGCGCCCGACGGCCCCGGCTGGCGGTGCGGCGTGCGCGACGTGCTGGCCGACCGGGGCCACGAGGTCCGCGCCCGCACGATCGTCAACGCGACCGGCCCTTGGGCCGAGTCGTTGCCCCAGAGCGGCATCCGCTTGCGGCTGACCAAGGGTGTGCACCTGGTCGTCGACCGCGACCGGCTACCCGTGCCCGACGCCGTGGTGATGACCCAAGGGCGGCGGATCTTGTTCGCCATTCCTTGGGGGCGACGGGTGATTCTCGGCACGACCGACACCGATTACGCTGGACCGATCGACGACGTGCGCACGGAGGCAGCCGACGTCGAGTACGTGCTTGGCGTGGTCAACCGCGCGTTTCCTTGCGCGGGGCTTACGGCGAGCGACGTTCGGGCGACGTGGGCGGGCCTTCGGCCGCTTATCGCGAGCCGCCGCGGAGGACCTTCCGATATCTCACGCTCGCACGAGATCCGCATGCCGCACCGCGGCTGGATCGACGTGGCCGGCGGCAAGCTGACCACCTACCGCCTGATCGCCGAGCAAGTGGTCGACCGGGTGGCCGGCGTGTTGGGGCGCGGCCGGCTTGCGTGCACGACGGCCCACGCTCCCCTGTTGCCGCCCGAGGCCGTCGAGGGCCAAAGCGGCATCCTTCCGCCGCCGGTGCGGCCGGAGGTCGTCGAGCACGCCTGCCGCCACGAGTGGTCCATGCATCTCGACGACGTCGTGCTCCGCCGCACGAGTTGGCAGTATGACGAAGACAACCCCGGCGAGGTTGCCGAACGGGTCTCGGGCTGGATGGCCGCGGAACTCGGCTGGGACGAGGCGACACGCCGGAGCGAAGTCGAACGATACCGGAATCTCGTCCGGGATTTCCGGGGTGTTTCCGCCGGATTAGAATAGCAGAGGAGCGTATTCGGGAGGACGGACCATGCCCGTTCACGATTGGACACGTGTGGACGCCGGGACCTTCCACGGGTTCCACACGGCGTGGGTCACTCATTTGAGCGAGACTCTCAACGGCGGCCTCTTGCCTTCGGGGTACTACGCGTTGCCCGAACAGCACGGGGGGCACCTGATCGCCGACGTGCTGACGCTCCAGGCCCCGTCGCCTGTGCTCCCGCCCTTGCCGCCTTTGGCGCCGGACGACGGCGGCGTGGCGGTCGTCGAGAGTCCGCCCCGCGTGCGCCGCAAGATGACGCCTTCGTCGGCGGCTCGAACGGCCCGGCGCACCTTGACGATTCGCCATATCAGCGGCCACCGCGTCGTGGCCTTGGTGGAGATCGTCTCGCCTGCCAACAAGGACCGGGCGGCACACGTCGCCGAGTTCGCCGACAAGGCGGAAAGGGCCCTCTACGAGGGTATCCACCTGGTGGTGATCGATCTGGTTCCGCCAGGCCCGTACGATCCGCAGGGCATGCACGGTGCGATCTGGGACCGGTTCGACGACGAGCCGTACCCGCTGCCGGTCAACGAACCGCTGACGCTGGCTTCGTACGTCGCCGGTCCACGCCCGGAGATCTATCTCGAGCACCTGGCCGTGGGCTCGCCGCTGGTCGAGATGCCGTTGTTTCTAAATCCGGACCGCTACATCAACCTGCCGCTCGAGCCGACCTACTCGGCCGCCTACCGCGGCATGCCCGAGTTCTGGCGCGAGGTCCTCGAAGGCAGGCGATCGCCGCCGCAAGGTTGACGAGCCGGCAACCGGCTTCCGTCAGGGGCTACTTTTTCTTCGCCTTGACGGCGGCCTGGGCGGCAGCCAGTCGGGCGATCGGCACGCGGAACGGCGAGCAACTGACGTAGTTCAGTCCCACCTTGTAGCAGAACTCGACCGAGGCGGGGTCGCCCCCTTGCTCGCCGCAGATGCCGATCTTCAGCGTCTTGCGCGTGGCGCGGCCTTTTTCGACCGCCATGCGGATCAACTGGCCGATGCCGTCCTGGTCGATCGTCTGGAACGGATCGGCCTTGAGGATCTTCTTGGCGAGGTAGTCGGGCAGGAAGCCGCCGATGTCGTCGCGGCTGAAGCCGAAGCCCATCTGCGTGAGGTCGTTCGTACCGAACGAGAAAAACTCCGCGGTCTTGGCCATCTGGTCGGCCAGGAGGCACGCCCGGGGGATCTCGATCATCGTGCCGTAGGGGCAGTCGATCGAGAGGCCGAATTGCTTCTCGACCTCCTGCTTGACGCGATCGAAGATGACCTTGGTCACGTCCAACTCGGCCACGTCGCAGGTGACGGGGACCATCAGCTCGGGCTTGGGCGTCTTGCCGGCCTTCTTGAGTTCGGCGGCGGCCTCGAAGATCGCCCGAATCTGCATCTCGGAGACCTCGGGATAGGTGATTCCCAGGCGCACGCCCCGGTGGCCCATCATGGGGTTCGTCTCGTGCAGTTGCTCGCCGCGGCGCTTGATATCGGCCACGGTGATGCCCAGGGCCTTGGCCAACTCGGCCTGGGCCGCCTCGTGCTGCGGAACGAACTCATGGAGCGGCGGGTCCAACAGGCGGATGGTCACGGGCAGGCCGTCCATCGCCTCGAGGGTGCCCTTGATGTCGCGCTTGACGAACTTCGCCAGCTCGTCGACCGCCTTCTTGCGTTCCTCGGGCGTGGTCGAGAGGATCATCTTGCGCAGGACGAACAGCGGCTCGTCCGAGCCCTCGCCGTAGAACATGTGCTCGGTGCGGAACAGCCCGATGCCCTCGGCGCCGAAGTCGCGGGCGACCTTGGCGTCGGCCGGCGTGTCGGCATTGGTGCGCACCCCCAGCGCGCGGTGCTTGTCGACGAGCTTCATGAACGCGCCGAAGCGCGGGTTTTCGGTGGCGTCCATCATCTTCAGGGCGCCGGCGTAGACTCGGCCCTTGGTGCCGTTGAGGGTCAGCACGTCGCCCTCCTTGAAGGTCTTGCCGCCGACCGAGAGGGTCTTCTTGTGGGCGTCGATCTTCAGCTCGCCGGCGCCGACGATGCAGCACTTGCCCCAGCCGCGAGCCACCAGGGCCGCGTGGCTCGTCATGCCGCCGCGCGCGGTGAGGATGCCTTGGGCGGCCCGCATGCCCTCGACGTCCTCGGGGTTCGTCTCTTCGCGCACCAGGATCACCTTCTTGCCCTGCGCGGTCCAATCGACGGCGTCCTGCGACGTGAAGACGATCTGGCCGACCGCGCCGCCGGGGCCGGCCGGCAGGCCGCTGGCGACCGGCTTGTGGTTCTTTTCGTCGGCAGGATCGACGATGGGATGGAGGAGTTCATCCAACTGGGCCGGCTCGACCCGCATCACCGCGGTCGCCTCGTCGATGAACGGCTTGCCGTCGGGGCCCTTCTCGGCGAGCATGTCCATCGCCATGTTCAGCGCCGCCGTGCCCGTTCGCTTGCCGTTGCGGCACTGG
>JANLFZ010000002.1 GCA_024653385.1 Thermoguttaceae bacterium
GCTCATATCGGCCTTGCGCGGCGGCGACGTGGCCACGTCGACCGAGAACAGCTTGGTCTCTTCGAGCAGCTTCTTGAGCACGGGGGTCGTCTCTTTCCAGTTGTGGCCGTTCTGCCCATCGACGATCAGGGCCTTATACGGCGCGGCGGCGGCCACGGCCGCCACGAGGGCCCAGCATCCCAGAGCGATCATCCACGACCTGCGCGTCATCGGCGTTCCTCCATACGTGTACGGGGTCTCGACAAAAAGCCTAATCGACGTGCCCAGTGTAACACGCCGGCCCGGTCCGGAACACCAGCCCCGGCGAAAGACGAGGTTCGTTTTCTTCGCTGTTCTTGACTTTCGGCTGCTTGCTTGGTTTACTGGCGCGCTACGGCCCGCGCGGGCGGCGCGCACGAGGATCGCGCCTGCGCGGGCCATCCCACCCACGTGAGGGCCGCACGATGCCGCCTCGCAAGGTCAACTCGATTCTCGAACTCATCGGGAACACGCCGCTTATCCGCATCAACCGCCTGAACCCGGAGCCGGGGGTCGAGGTCTTCGTCAAGCTCGAGTCGATGAATCCGGGCGGATCGGTCAAGGACCGCATTGCCCTGCGCATGATCGAGCAGGCCGAGGCGACGGGCCAGTTGACGCGGGATAAGATCGTCCTGGAGGCCAGCAGCGGCAACACGGCGATCGGGTTGGCCATGGTCTGCGCGGTCAAGGGGTACCGGCTGTTGGTCACGATGAGCGAATCGGCCAGCGAGGAGCGCCGGCGGATTCTGAGGGCCTACGGGGCCCAGATCGTGCTGACGCCGGGCTATCAGGGGACCGACGGGGCGATCGAGGAGGCGTATCGCCTGGCGCGCGAAGAGCCCGACAAGTACATGCTCGTCGACCAGTTCAACAACGACGCCAATTGGTTGGCGCATTACGAGGGCACGGGCCGGGAGATCGTCGAGGCCACCGAGGGAAAGGTCGATGTGGTGGTGCTCACGATGGGGACGACGGGCACGCTGATGGGCACGGCCCGGGCGCTGAGGGAACTGGTCCCCACGGTGCGCGTGGTGGGCGTCGAGCCCTACAAGGGGCACAAGATCCAGGGGCTTAAGAACCTCAAGGAGAGTTATCCTCCCGGCATCTTCAACCCCGAGGTGCCCCACGCCCTGGTGAACGTCGATGACGACTCGGCCTACGAGATGGCCCGGCGTCTGGCCAGGGAAGAGGGGATCTTCGTGGGCATGAGCGCGGGCGCCGCGATGAAGGTGGCGCTGGACGAGGCCAAGGCGCTTGGCCGCGGCGTGGTGGTGGCCCTTTTGCCCGACGGCGGCGAGCGGTACTTGTCGACCTCGCTGTTCGCCTCCGAGGTGGTCCCCGAGCCGCTTCATTTCCACAACACGCTTTCCGGCAAGATCGAGCGGCTCGAGCCGACCAATCCGCGCCGCGTGACGGTGTACTCATGCGGTCCGAGTCTCGACGGCCCGCCCGACTTGGCCTTGTGCCGGAGGCTGGTGTTTTCGGACGTGCTGCGGCGCTATCTCGAGTGCCGGGGCTATGAAGTCAAGCACGCGATGAATCTCGGCGACATCGACGATCGCGTGGTCAACGAGTGCCTGAAGACGCAAGGACGCCTGCGCGAGTTCACGGCCCGCTGGGAGAAAGTCTTCTTCGAGGCCCTGGCCACGCTGCGCGTGCGGCGCGCGGAGCACTATCCCCGGGCGAGCGAGCACGTGGGCGACATGATCGAACTGACCCGCCGGCTCTTGGAAAAAGGACTGGCCTACGAGAAGCTCCGCTCGGTCTACTACCGCATCGACCGGTTTCCCGAGTACGGCAGGCTCTCGAAGGTTCCGCCCGGGCAGGTGCGAGCCGAGTCGCCCACGCTCTACGACTACTATGAAAAGGACAACCCCCGCGACTTCGCCCTTTTCAAGCGTTCGACCCTAGCCGAGCTGAAGGCGGGCATTTTCTGGGACACGCCCTGGGGCAAGGCGAGGCCGGGCTGGCACATCGAGTGCTCGTGCATGGCGGTGCGCTGCCTCGGCCAGCCGTTCGACATCCATACGGCCAGCACCGACCTGACGTTTCCCCACGGCGACAACGAAATCGCCATTGCTTGCGGCCTGGCCGGCAAACCGCTGGCAAAGCTCTGGATGCATTGCGAAGTGGTCATGGCCGACGGGAAGAAGGTCAGCCGCGCCGCGGGCAACGACGTGACCTTGGAAGACCTGTTGGCCGAGGGGTTCGACGGAGCCACGATCCGCTATTGGCTACTGGCTGCCCATTATCGTACTCCCTTGCACTACCACCGCGCGGAACTTCAAAGCGCCCAGCGGTGCGTTGCCCGGCTCAACGAGTTCGCGACCCGACTGCGCCAATTCGAAGGGGGCCGGCACGCCGCGGACCTCGATCAGGCGCTTTATGAAGCCCGCGCGGGCTGGCAAGAGGCCATGGATCGCGACTTGAACACGCCCACGGCCTTGGGGAGGGTCTTCGCCTTCATCCGCCGGTGCAACCGGCTCTTGGACCAGCACGGGATGGACTGCCAGCAGTCGCAGCAGGTGCTCGAGTTCCTCGGGCAGGTGAATCGGGTGCTGGCGGTCATCGACACGCCGTCCGACCAGTCCGATGCCGAGGTGGAACGCCTGGTGGCGGCCCGCAACCAGGCGCGCCGCGCGGGCGATTTCCACCGCGCCGACCTGATCCGCGAGGAGCTTCGCGCCAAGGGAATCCACCTGATCGACAGTCCCACCGGCACGCGGTGGAGGCGTTAAGCCCCGCGCGCCGTGGCGGCCGGCAGCCCCCGACCACTCGCCGCGCGGGCGGGAGAGGCCCCGACGAAAACCATCCCACGATGAAACCAAGGAGACCCGCGGCGATGAAGACGACTTCGTACTTGCCCGTCGTGACGCCCATCGCGCTTGCCCTGAGCCTCGTGTTGGCGCCTGCGGTCTCGCGGGCGGCGAGCCGGCCCAATATCCTGTTCCTCTTCGCCGACGATCAGCGAGCCGACACCATCGCCGCCCACGGCAATCCGCACATCGCCACGCCGAACCTCGACCGGCTGGCCGAGGCTGGCTACAGCTTCCGGAACAACTACTGTTTCGGCGGCAACAGCGGCGCGGTGTGCGTGCCCAGCCGGGCCATGTTGATGAGCGGGAAGACGTGGTTCCACGTGGACACCGTCTCTCTCAAAGGCGCCAAGCTCCTGCCCGAGCACCTGCAAGAACACGGCTACGTCACGTTCGGCACGGGCAAGTGGCACAACGGCCAGCCGTCGTGGCTGCGGGCGTTCCAGCGCGGGCGGAACGTGTTCTTCGGCGGGATGTCGGACCACACCAAGGTGCCGGTCCGGGACCTCGGCCCCGACGGCAAGCTGACCGAAGTGCGCACCGGCGAGAAGTTTTCCAGCGAGTTGTTCGCCGACGCCGCGATCGAGTTCCTGCGCAACCACGACGGGAAGAAGCCGTTTTTCCTTTACGTGGCCTTCACGGCGCCTCACGATCCCCGGATGCCGCCTCTCTCCTACCGCGAAGCGTACTACCGCAAGCGTCCGCCGCTACCGGCCAACTTCCTGCCGCAGCTCCCCTTCGACAACGGCATGATGAAGGGCGGGCGCGACGAGAACCTGGGGGCCTGGTCGCGGATCATCGCCTCGGTCCGCGACCAGTTGGCCGAGTACTACGGGCTCATCACGCACCTCGACGAGCAGGTGGGGCGAATCCTCGTCGCCCTTAAGCAATCCGGCCAGGCCGACCACACCCTGATCGTCTACGCGGCCGACAACGGATTGGCCCTGGGCAGCCACGGCCTGTTGGGCAAGCAAAGCGTGTTCGAGCACAGCATGCGCGTGCCGCTGGTCATCGCCGGCCCCGGCATTCCGCGAGGCAAATCCACCACGGCGTTCACGTACCTGTTCGACCTGTTTCCCACGCTGTGCGACGCGATCGGCGTGCCGCCGCCGGCGGGGTTGGAAGGCGAAAGCCTGCGCCCCCTATGGGAAGGAACCAAGGACCGGGTGCGCGATTCGGTCTTTCTGCCGTTTCTCGACATCCAGCGGGCGGTGCGCGACGAGCGGTGGAAACTGATCTGCTACCCGAAAATCGGCTACATGCAATTGTTCGACCTGCAGGCCGATCCGCACGAGACCAGGAATCTGATCGACCAACCCGGCCATTCGGAGCACGTCGAGCGCCTGCGCAAGCTCATGCGGCAATGGCAGGCCAAGGTCGGCGACACCGTGGAGCTGCCCGCCGAGAACAAGCCGCCCGCCAGAGTCGATCTGACGGGCCGCAAGCGCGAGCCGGACCAGTGGCAGCCCGAGTGGATCCGCAAGAAGTACTTCGACGCGCCGTGATCGACGCTTGCGGGGTCTACAGCATGGCGCCGGCTTGGGGGTCGACCGCGATGCCGTCGGTAAGTTCCGCCAGCGCGCCGAGTACCAGGAGCAAGGTACTCGGGTCGAGCATGTCTTCCTCGTCTTCCGAACCGGCATCGGTCAATTGCTCGAAGTGGAGGACGTCGAAGCGGGCATCGAAGTCCTTCAGGCGGTTCAGTTTGCGGCGATCGTCGGGACCGAGGTCGGGGGTCTTCATCTCGTGGATGAGGCTCTCGACCTGTTCGCGCACCTCGTCGCCGCCGATGAAACAGATGTCCAGCGCGGCGAAGTCGTCGGGGGCCAGCACCGTGACCGACTCGAACAGCCCTCGCTCCGCGGCCACGCCGTTGGCCAACGTGAAGCGGCCCCCCAGCGAAAGCAGCTTCTTCTCGACGGCCTTGAGCCGGGGTCGTTTGGACGACTCGAACAGCACAAAGTAGGTCTCTCGCCACCGGTACTGGTCGTTCTCGAACATCGACATGGCGATCCCCTTGGGCTATTGGTCGTCGTCGGGCGAGGTTTCTCCGGACCACGCCTCCAGGGCGCGGAGCACCGCGTCGCGCTCCTCGGGGCTGGAGGCCCACACCGATTCGCCGTCCTCCAACCGGACCTCGTAGTTGCCCTCCTGCTGGCAGTCGGGCGAGCCGCAGAAGTGCGGCAGCGCGGAGACCCAGAGGATGCGGTACAGCGGGACGTATTTGTCGTCGATCAGGCAGAACGTGGGCATGGGTTTGGGTTTCGAGCCCGAGCGCGCGGGCTCAGCTTCCGAGTTCGACGGACCGGCGCGTGGCGGCCTCGACCGCGGCCATCAGGGCGGCGCGCACGGCCCCGGCCTCCAGCGCCTGAAGCCCCGCGATCGTGGTGCCGCCCGGACTAGCCACCCGGTCCTTGAGCACGCCCGGGTGCTCCCCCCCGAAAAGCACCATTTCGGCCGCCCCGCGCACGGTCTGGGCCGCCAGGGCGGTGGCCATGGGCCGCGGCAATCCCATGCGCACGCCGCCGTCGCTGAGGGCCTCGATCATCACGTACACGAAGGCCGGGCCAGAACCCGACAGCCCGGTCACCGCGTCGAGCAATTTCTCTTCCACTTGGAACGCGATCCCGACCGCCTCGAGCATCTGCTGGACGAGCCGGCCATCGTCGGGGGTCGCATGTTCGCCAAGACAGTAGCCGCAAGCGCCCCGCGAGACCAGACAGGGCGTGTTCGGCATGACGCGAACCAGACGCACACCCGCCCCCAGCGCTTCGGCCAGGACCGCCAGGCGGACGCCGGCCGCGATGGACACGACCAGTGTCCTAGGCAGAATTGCTCCCCTCAATTGACGTAGCACCCCGAACATCTGCTGGGGCTTGACTGCCAGAAAGAGCACCTCGCTCGAGGCAGCCACTTCGAGGTTATCGGCCGTGGTCCGCGCACCGGTGGCGTGTTCGAACCGCGCACGTGCCTCGACAAGGGGGTCGCTGGCCACCAATTGCTCGCACGAAGCCAGTCCGGCGCGGACCAGCCCCTGCGCCAAAGCCGTGGCCATCTGCCCGGCACCGATGAATCCGATCCTCTGTTGCAACGCGGCCATGCGAGCCGACCCCAAGACCGAGGAACAAGACGTCGACGGCCGTCATGCTACGGCATTCGGGCAGATTACACAAGCCAGTCGGACATCGCCCGACGTGACCGACCTATTTCCCCCCGGCAAACAGGTGCGACCAGGCCCGGCGCAGCCGCTCGAGTTCTTTCTCTTGCTCTTCACTGAAGGAGCCTTGGCGGTGGGCGTAGGTGTCCATCCAGAGCACGAGCCGGTCGAGGCTCGGGGCGTCGAGCTGGACGCCTTCGTGGCCGCCGGGCTGGGTCAACAAGGCGTAGAGCTTGCTGGTGGCCGCCGTTCCCTGGCCGGGCATCGATCGGTCGCGTTCGAAGGCCTTCTTCTTGAGGTCCTCTCCGCCGAACGAGATCAGGCTCTGGTAGGACGCCGCCGCGGTCAAATCGAGCGACTGGCCCTTGTTGCCGCTGCCCGGCTTGTGGCAACTCACGCAAGCCTTGTCAAGAACCGGCTGCACCAACTGGTCGAACCGCAACGGCCACGAGCCGCTCGGGCCGGGAGTAAGCCTGGCGGGTTCGCGCAGCGCCGCCAGCGGGGCCTTGCCGTACACCGGGGCCGTGTCGCGTGATTCGTGGCAGCCGATGCAAGCCTGCGTCTGCTGGGGCATCACGTAGGTCAAGGTCCGCATGGTCTGGATCGCCAGGCCCCTTTCGTCGAGCACCTGGAAGAAGACCGGCACGCCCGAGGGCACGCGGAAACATGCCGATCCGTCGGCCTCGATCGGGGCCGTTCCGAGGACGAACTTGCCGGGATCCTCGGCCGAGACGCCCAGGACGGGCGAATTCATGTTCGGCTGGACCTTGGGCGGCACCGCGACGATGCGGATCCGCTTGGCCGCCCCGCGGGGAATGCCCTCCAGCCCTCGGTACACGTCCTGCACGAGGAATCGCCCCTCTTGGCTCCCTTCCCATACCACGGTGTTGGGCAACACCGGGGGACGCTCGCGCGCCACCACCGGCAGCGGGTACTGGCTGCTGATCGCCGGGTCGCGGTGCAACAGTTCGAGGTTGCCGAAGGCGTCGTAAAGGTACACGCCCATGGCGTTGGGTGGGTTGCGGTCGTCGGTGCAGATCGTGTGCGGCGGCAGGCGCTTGTCGGCCCAGCCGACCAGGAAGAACTGCTCGGACAGCGGATAGGGATTGGCGTAGTAGTGGTCGTCCCAGCCCTCGGTCTCGGGGAAGGCCACCTCGGGGGTCAATCGCGTCAGGGGCCGCTCGAACTCGGTCCCCTGCGTGCGGTCCAGCAGCACGAGCGACCCGCCGGTGATCGAATGGTGCGCGCTGGCCGTGAACACCATCCGGTGGGAGTTGGGCACGGGACGGGCCTCGAACACGCACTGCGGCCTGACCGTGAAATTGCCGTAGACCAACTGGGCATTCGTGCCGTCGGGGTTCGTCGACCACAGGCTCATGAACGGCCCGTTGAAACGGTCGATGTAGTCCCATCGGGCGTAGAAGATGCGGCCGTCGCGCCCGACCATGGGCGTCCACTCGAAGTTCTCGAAGGCCGAGATCGGCCGCAGGTTCTTGCCTTGCGCGTCCATCACGTGGAGCGTGAAGACTCCGACGGGCCGGTACGCGTCGCCGCCGCAACGCACGTAGCTATCGGGGCACACGGGGTTCGCCTCGGTCGCCGCGGCGCTGGCGCGCCCGCACTGGATCGCCACCCCTTTGCGCGTCGAAAGGAACACGATCTCGCCGTTGGGAAGATAGCGCGGGTCGAAATCGTCGTAGCGGCCCCGCGTGATCTGCCGCCGTGAACCGCCGTCGAGATTCATCTCGTAGATGTGGTAGAAACTGTCGTCGGGCAGTTTCTCTTTTTCCAGCTTGTTCCGTACCGCGGAGACATGCGGATACCAGCGGCAGTAGGCAAACAGCACCCTCTTGCCGTCGTACGAGAGGTCGGGGCCGGCGAAGTTGCCCTCGGGCATGTCGGCCGTCAGGCAGCGAATCCGCGGGTTGGCGCTCTTGAGTCCTTCGAGCAGGTAGATCCCTCCGCCAGGTCGCGACCACCAGCCGTAGTGCTGGTCGGACATGTGGGGGAACATGGTCGGTGCCCGCTTGACGAAGAGGATCGTGTCGAAGTTCAGAAGCGGGTTAGATAGGGCCATGCGGCGGACCGCCCAGCGGGCCTGAAAATACACCTCTCGCTGTGCGGCCTCGGGGGCGTTGGGGGGCAGGGCCTTGAACTTCGACGCGGCCTGCTCGAGCGCGGCCGCGTCGGCGTCGATCTTGGCGCCCATCGCCCGCAGTGCCTCGGCCAGCTTCCTCCCCCGCTCGATGACGGTCGCGGTCGCGTAGGTGCGGGCCTGGACCACCGGCGGGCCATGGCGCACCGACCACTGGCTCACGCTGCTCTGGTCGGCCGGTTTGCCTAGGGCGACGTTCTTCTGGCTGTCGCCGACGGCGTAGATCTCGACCTCATCCAGATGGAAGTAGCTCGTGCCGGGAAGTTGAAGCCGCACATACCGGGCCGTGACGCCGTTGAGCTTGACTTCCAACGGCCTCTTGTCGGTGTGGCCATAGAACACGGTGCCGTTGTTCTGGTAGACCTTTTGGAAGGTCTTGCCATCGAGCGACACCAGGATCATGAGCCGGTTGTTCCGTTCGGCCAGTTCGCAGCGGTTCCAGAGGAGCACGCGATCCAGCACCATGGACGATTCGAGGTCCACCTGCCACCAGGGGTCCGCCTCGTTCTCGGTGTGGAAACCCCACTTGCCGTTCTTCACACCGTCGACACCGCCGGCCGCGTCCTCCTTGGTCGTCGGGCGGCCCGCCAGACCCGTTTGGCCCGGACGACGGACCTCATCCTGTCGAAGCCAATCGGCCTCGATCTGCTCGGGAGTGGTGGCAGGGCCTTCGAGCATCGGCTTCGGCGGCTCGGCAGCCAGGACCCACGGTGCCGATGCCAGCGGAACGACCACCCCGAGTAGCATGGCCAACCTTCTCACATCAGGCTCCTTATCGCTATGGACACGAAGTGCAGCAGCCTGGCCGTACCCGGGCCGGCGGTCGGCCCCCGGGCTGCGGCCCCCAACCTTCTGGTTATGCTACACGCACCCCCTGTTGTTTCGCAACCCAGGGATGTGTCCAGCAAGTGGCATGGGGCCCTCCGCCAAACCACACGGCCAGCGCGACTGGGACCAAAATGCCCGTGTGCGAAGCGAGGCACCCCTACCAGCGATGCAATAGATTATGCCCGACGGAGGAGGTGGCCGACATCTTGCGTCCAGAAAGAAAACCCGGTGCCCCGCGCTGATCTCAAGTCACGGTGGGAGGCAAGATAAGGAGGTTGGGGGGAGTTGTTGCGGGAAGGACGCCCGATCCGCGGGAGGATCGGGTGTCCTCGTCTCTCTTCTACCTTTCCCTCAATCAGCGCGGGGCCTCCGGGAATGGACGCCATCAAGTTGCCGTTACCGGTTCGACATCCGATAACGGGTTCTCTATTGCTACGATAACCAGCTTGTGTTGGTTCGCCAGTTCCAGCGAGGCGGCCTGGTCGAGGAAGATCGTGCGGCCCGCCTCGATGGCCAGGACCTTAGCTCCGGACTCCACCATGGTCTGGATCGTCCCTAGCCCGACCGTGGGAACATCGAACCGCATGTCTTGTTGTGGCTTGGCCACTTTGACGAGGGTAAACCCTCCGGCTGGGCACAGGCTGCCCGCCCGGCGGATGCACTGGTCGGTTCCCTCGATGGCCTCCACCGCCAGGACGGTCTGGTCCTTGACGGCCACGCTTTGTCCGATGTCGAGCCGGCCCAGTTCCTTGGCCATGGTCCATCCGAAGCGGATGTCTTTCCACTGCCAGGCCGATGGGCCGCAGCGGGTCCACTGCCCGGGTTTGACCAACAGCTCCGGCACGTAGTTGGTGGCCGGCCCGAAGTGAATCCCATCGGAGGCGAACTCGTCGACGAGCATACCCAGCAGGCTATCGTCTCGGCAGTCTTTGCGTCGGGTGAGAAAGTGGGGGATGGCGGCGCGCAACGTGCGCAAGTCGGGCAGGTGACGCAGCCAGGTCCAAGGCTGAAACAACACCACTTTGTGGAACTTGCCGGCCATGGTGGCCACGCTTACCCCGTGGCGCTTGAAATAACGAATCGCGCGGCCGAGCCGCCCCAAGCCGATCCACGTGAAGTCCTCGCACCACTGGGCGATCGCCGGGTCGGCGTGTCCGGCCACGCCCAGGCAGTACACGCTCGCCCCCTGACGCTTGAGGGCCTCGGCCACGACGATCGGGTAGCGTCCCCAACCGGCGACAAGGCCGACCCGCGATGGGGCCGAGGAGGTCGCGATGGAAACCGGCGCGGACATGCGTTCGTTCAAGGTCACATGGCAAAGCAAGGTCGAATGACGAAAGTCAAATGACGAATGCCGAAACCCAACGGCCCTTCGTCATTCGTCCTTCGTCCTTTGACTTTCGTCATTCGTCATTCGTCATTCGTCATTCGTCATTGGTCATTTCCCCCGCTCCTCTGTTCCAACTCGCGTGCGAGCCGTTCGACCGTGGCCTCGAGTTGCTTGAGCCGTTGGCGCATTTCCGGAAGTTTGGCCAGCACGGCTTGTTTGACCATTTGTTCGCGTTCGGGCGTGGCGGGGATGCCGACCAGGCGGGCGTCGTCGGGCACGTCGTTGATGACGCCGGCCATGGCGCCCAACACCGCGCGGTGGCCGACGTGCACATGGTCGCGCACGCCCACCTGACCCGCCATGACCACGTAGTCGCCCGTCGTCGTGCTCCCCGCGATCCCGACCTGGGCGCAGAGCATGTTATGCCGTCCGATGCGGCAGTTGTGGGCGATCATCACCTGGTTGTCGATTTTCGTGCCCTCGCCGATCACCGTGGCCCCGTAGGTGCCGCGGTCGATCGTCGTGTTTGCGCCGACCTCGACGTCGGCCTCGAGCACCACGTTGCCGAGTTGGGCGGAAAGCTGGTGACGTCCTTCGACGCAGCAATAGCCGAATCCATAGGCCCCCAACACCGCGCCCGCGTGAATCACGCAGCGCGGTCCGACGACCGTGTTCTCATACAGGACGGCGTTCGGGAAGATGGTGACCTGCGGGCCGATCTTCGAGTCGGCCAGGATGTGGACCCCGGCGTGGATCGTCGTGCCGTCGCCGATTTCGACGCGCTCGCCAATGGTGGCGTAGGGATGGATGGCCACGTCGCGACCGATTCGGGCGGTGGGGCTGACCACGGCCAAGGGGCTGATGCCGGGCCGTTGCTCGGTTCGGACCGGGCGAAACCGCGAGACGATCATCGTGAAGGCGCGATGCACGTCGTCGACACGGATGACCGGCAGCCCATTGGGGGAAAACGTGCGGGGCGCCACGGCCGCCGATGCCCGGCTCGCGGCCAGCTTGCTGCCCTTGTCGACCCGGTCGATCAGTGTGATCTCCCCGGGCTTGGCCTCGCCCAACGGCGCCGCCCCTTCGACCACGAGGCTCCCCTCGCCAATCAACTCCCCGTTGACCAGGGCCGCGAGTTCTGCCAGCGTGGCCTGCATCCGTGGGCGTCCTTTCCAACAATACCGCTCCGTGCAGTCCCCCCCGATCGACGGATTCGGGCGGTCTGGGTTTATCGTACTTGATGCGTGGAAACCGGGCAAGAGCAGAAGGAGGGGGGGAGCTGAGAGGCTCGAACGCACGACCGGCCTATAATTGACCATGGGGTCGGGATCGCCCCCCGCCTGAGCGTTCCCTTCTTGCGCGCAGTACGATACCATGTGACCTTGCGACGGGGATGGGCCGTGGAATGGCTCGTCCCGAAGCCATTCTCTTTGGACCACCCCTCCGATGCCCCCCGTGGTGATCGATCTCCGTGCCGCCGACGATCTTCGGGATGTCGTTCTCGAGGCGGTGCAAGCGCTGGCCCAAGGGAAATTGGTCGCGTTTCCGACCGAGACGGTCTACGGGTTGGCGGCCCGGGCGCTGGATGCCGGCGCGGTCGCGCGGCTGCTCCAGGTGAAAGGCCGTAAGCCGGGACATGCGCTAACGCTGGCCATCCGCAGCGCGGAGGAGGCCCGCGACTATGCCCCCGACATGCCGCCGCTGGCCCATCGCCTCGCGCGGCGGTGCTGGCCCGGCCCGATCACGCTGGTGCTCGACGACTCCCACCCGGAAAGCACCGTCAGGCGGCTTCCGTGCAGTGTGCGCGAGGCCGTCGCGCCTGCCGGCACGGTGGGCTTGCGCGTGCCAGGGCATTCGGTCATGCTTGATGTGCTCCAGATGATCGCCGGCCCCTTGGTCCTCTCCAGCGCCAACCGCTCCGGAGAACCCGACGCGCGCACCGCGACCGACGTCGTTGCGTCGCTGGGCGACGACGTCGACCTGGTGCTCGACGACGGTCCCACGCGATTCGGGCAGCCGTCGTCGGTGGTGCGGGTCCGGGGCAAACAGTACGAGTTGCTTCGCCCGGGCGTGGTTCCCGAGAAAACCCTGCGCCGTCTGGCCGGCTTGATGGTGTTGTTTGTTTGCGCTGGTAATACCTGCCGCAGCCCCATGGCCGAGGTCCTCTTCCGCAAGATGGCTGCCGACCGTATCGGGTGCCAACTCGGCGAGTTGGAAGACCGCGGGGTAACGGTCGTCTCGGCGGGCCTCTCCGCGATGGCAGGCGGTCGCGCCGCGCCCGAGGCCTGCCGGGTCATGTCCGACCGCGGGCTGGACCTCTCGATGCATGAGACGCAGCCGTTGACCGAACCGCTGGTGCGCCACGCCGATGCCATCTACACCATGACGCGTGTCCAGCGCCAGACCATCGTGGCCCAGTGGCCGCAGGCCGCCGAGCGGTGCCGGATGCTCAGCGCGTCGGGCATGGACATCTCCGATCCGATCGGCGGCCCGGTCGAACGTTACCAGCGGTGCGCCGAGCAGATCCAGTCGGAACTCAAGGCCCGACTCGACGAGTTGGAGTTGTAGCCATGCGGATTGCCGTGGGTACGGACCATCGCGGGTACGCGATCCGGCACAAGCTGATCGAGCTGCTTCGTGGGCTGGGCCACGAGGTGATCGACACCGGGAACGACAGTCCCGAGCCCGTCGACTACCCCGACGTCGCGGCCGGCGTCGCCAGCCTGGTGAGCCGGGGCGAGGTGGACCGCGGGATCCTCATCTGCGGCACGGGGTTGGGCATGTGCATTGCCGCGAACAAGTTTCCCGGGGTCCGCGCGGCCCCCTGTCACGACGATCTGACGGCCGAGATGAGCCGCCGGCACAACGACCTCAACGTCCTGTGCCTCTCGGCTGATCTCTTGGGCGAACGCCTGATCGACCGCATGGTCGAAATCTGGCTCAACACCCCGTTCGAGGGCGGACGCCACGCACGCCGCGTGGAGAAAATCCGCCAGCTCGAACAAGGGCTCGGCCGACCATGACCCGAGGCGGTCTCGGTCGAAGGGCCTATTGCAGCGTCGCCACCTGGCCGTCGCGCCGGTCGCCCAGGCGGTCCAGCAGCACCCGGTCCACGGTGTAGCTGATCATCCGGACCGATCCGTCGCCCAGCAGGAACTGGCAACCCGCCGGGTGGCCCGAGCCGAAATGGTAGCCCACGTCGTCCGGGCCCGTGCCGTCGGGATCATCGCCGTCCGGCGCGTTCGAGTCGGGGCCGTAGCCGGTCCAACTTTGGCCGTAGCCCGTCAGGCGCATCGTATCGGGATCCCAGCCGTCGGCCCAGCCACAATCGTCGTGCCAATCGCCGGACTCGTAGTTCTTGACGATCAACCGCTTCTCGCCCACCACGATCGTGTTGCTCGTGCCGTCGATCAGGTTGGCCAGCGAGATCGGCGGGGTCGAGCCGGCCGGCCGCCAGTCGTTCGTGCCGAACTGCCGCCAGTTCGTCCGGACGATCGTGCCGTTGTAGACCTGGTTCTGCGGCACGTTCCACGTCTCGCCGTGCCAGAAGTCGGTGCCCGGCTCGCAGCCGGCATAGTCGTTCAGAACGCGGTCGCCCTGCTGGCGCAGTCCCCGGGTCGGGCAACCATACGCGGGAATTCTCGACCGCCGCACCTCATTGTAGTCGGGAAGCTTGTGAATCGCTCCCTGCTCCATGAACGGGAGGATCTGGAAGAGCCAACCCAGCCCCTGCTTGTCGGCGATATACGGGCCGCCGTTGGGCGAGCGGAACTCGTACAACTCCTCACCGGCGTTGGGCGGCCAGGGATGCGTGCCGCCGGTGGGAAGGACCTTGAACGTGTCGACGTGGTTCTGCATCGCCAGGCCGATCTGCTTCAGATTGTTCTGGCACTGCGAACGCCGCGCTGCCTCGCGCGCGGCCTGAACGGCCGGCAGCAATAGCGCAATCAAGATACCGATGATGGCGATCACCACGAGCAGCTCCACGAGCGTGAAGCCGCTTCGTCGTCCGCCACGAACCCAGTGGCGCTTCATGACAAAAACCTCCCATGACAACCGAATGACAGGAAAAAAGTAACCATTCACGGGGACGGTCCCGATTTTCGCGGCGAAGGAGCGCGAAAAGGGGACGGTTCCCTTCCGGCGTAACCAGGCACCCTTACGGTGCGTTGGGTACAAGCTGTTTGAATTTCGCTTCGTCCACTTCTTCGACGGCGCCCACCTGAGACGCCACGAAACGTCTCCCGCCCACCCCGACCTTCTCGTAGGCAATCACGGGCTGCCCGGCCAGCGCGGCCGGCCCGGCGGGTTTTCCGTAGACGATCACGTAGGGCTGGCCATCGCGCTCCGAGACGAATATGCTGGCCGGGTCCATCACCCCGAATGTCTTGAGAAACCGCCCTTGCGCGGTAACGAACTTCTTGAACTCCGCCTCGCTGGCCGGCGGCTGCCCCCGGTTCTGTCCCATGTACTGCCCATAGAGGATGGCAAGGGGTTTGAGGTTCGACTCCTGCTGTTTCTTGCTCGCACTACGCGAGCCGCACCCGGCGATCAGAACCAAAGCGACCGCCATGCAACCGCCCAGTCCAACCAGCCAACGCTTCTTAGATGGAAACAAGACCATTCGTCCCCCTGAAGAAACCGATGAATAAAACGAATCGACGAAGGAGATACACCGTCACGGCCCGCGCCCCCGCACGGCGACTTTCAGAATACTTCCCCCTTACTGGGAGTGCAAGCGGCCGTGGTATAATCGGGCTCCCTTTGCCGCGCGACGGCACGGTTTACCCTGTTTTCGGTTCCCCTGATGTCGCCCATGACGCAAGCAACGCCCGCCGATTTGGGATTTTCGATGCCCGCCGAGTGGACCCCGCACGAGGCCACCTGGCTGGGCTGGCCCCAGGAACCCACGGACTGGCCCGGCAAGATGCAGGCCGTGGCGTGGGCCTACGGTGAAATCGTGCGCAAGATCGCGCCGGGCGAGAAAGTGCGCATTCTCGTCGGCTCGAAGGCCGTCGAACAACGGGCGCGCCGGGTGCTTCGCGCCGCCCGGGCCGATCCGGCTCAGGTCGAGTTTTTCCGCCTGGCCACGGACCGTGGGTGGATGCGCGACTCGGGGCCGATCTTCGTGCGCCGCGCGCGGCGCGGCCGTGGTCAGACGGCCATCGTCGACTTCCACTTCAATGCCTGGGCTCGGTACGACAACTGGCGCAACGACCGCAAGGTCTCGCGGTGGGTCAGCCGGCGGCTTGACATCCCCCGGTTCGACGCCCGGTGCCACGGCAAGCCGCTGGTTCTCGAAGGGGGCGGCATCGACGTCAACGGCTGCGGCACCCTGCTGACGACCGAAGAGTGCTACCTCGACCCGCGCACGCAGGTCCGCAATCCGGGGATGGGACGGAGCGACTTCGAGGCGTGCCTGCGTCGGTACCTTGGGGTAACCAACGTCTTGTGGCTTGGTCGTGGCATTGCCGGCGACGATACGCACGGCCACGTGGACGATATCTGCCGGTTCGTCAACCCGCGCACGGTCGTTCTGGCCCGGAGCCGCGACCCCCACGACGAAAACTATCGTCCCTTGGAAGACAACTTCGAACGGCTCCAAGGGATGCGTCTGGAAGACGGCTCGAAGATCGAGGTCGTGTCGCTGCCCATGCCCGAGCCGCTCTACTGGCGCCGCCAACGCCTGCCCGCAAGTTACGCTAACTTTTACATCGCCAACGCCGCGGTGCTTGTGCCCACGTTCAACGACCCGCAGGACCGCAAGGCCCTGGGCATCCTTGCCGACCTGTTTCCCGATCGACCGGTCGTGGGCATCCATGCGGTCGATCTGGTGTTGGGGCTGGGCACGGTGCATTGCCTGACACAACAACAACCGGCAGCCTGAGGCATCTTGCGGACAATCGGAAAAGTCGGAGGGTTTTGCGGCCGATAACGGTCATACGGACACTCGTGACCGTTCACGAACCGGGGACAGACTCGTTTTTCGGCCCCTCGTGGGCTTTGCCGCGAGCATTGGGACAGTCCCCGTGAACGGTTACGGATACTCGTCTCCAGCTTGGATGTGAGTCTGCGCAACCCAGGCAATCAGGGAAGGTGGATTTGCCATGGACGACATGGGGTTCGTTGAACAAGTGCAAGCCTGGGCCAACACCGTGCTGGTCTGGATTGGGTTTGGCACCGTGGTCGGTCTTTTGGCCAAAGCGATCATGCCGGGCCGCGATCCTGGCGGCGCCGTGGCAAACTTGGCAATGGGGGTCGCTGGGACCATCATCGGATGCGCCAGCGTTTCCTACTTCCTCGACGGAGTCAGGGTTACTCCGGTCAGTCTGGTGGGGCTCTTGGTCGGCACGGCGGGCGCCTTGCTCTTACTGCTCTTTTACCGCTTGTTCCGGGGCTACCGATATCGCGTCGGTGAACCCAGTCGCGGCTATGGCCCCGGCCCCTATTGGTTCCGCCGACGCCGCTCCACGCGCGTGGAACTCTAACGGCGGTCGCTGGGCGCGGGCCGACCAGGTACTACAATAAGGGCGCACGAGAACCCCGGCGGGCGGGAACGCCGGGCGGCGACCGGAAGGGCCACGGAGGGGCTTGCCTGTCGCCGCGAACTGCCAAAGGGCTCTTGAAGGGATTTGTGGACGTTTGTATACTATCTCTGTCCGCCGCGGGCGGGAAGCGCAGACGTCCCCATTCCTTCAGCAAAATGGAGTGTGCCCATGGTCAGTGCCGCAAAGGCGAGGACGAACTCCCCGATGGCCAAGAAACCAGCGCAGCGAGGCAAGACCGCCGAGGAGGCGGAAAGGATCAGCCGGACCGACGCCTTGCTGGAAAGCCACCCGGCCCTGAAAACCACGTTGGCCCAAATCGAAAAGCAGTTCGGCGAAGGGGCCATCATGGCCCTCGGCTCGGAGAAGACCGCCCGAATCGAGGGCATCCCCACCGGCAGTCTATCCCTGGATATAGCCCTGGGGGGGCAAGGGATCCCTCGGGGCCGGATCGTCGAGATCTTCGGGCCCGAATCCAGCGGCAAATCGACCCTGGCGTTGCACATCGTGGCCAATGCCCAGCGGGCCGGCGGTATCGCCGCCTACGTCGATGCCGAGCACGCGCTCGATCCGAGTTGGGCCAAGAAACTCGGCGTGCAACTGGAGAACCTTCTGGTCAGCCAGCCCTCCAGCGGCGAAGAGGCGATGCACATCACCGAGATGCTCATCCGCTCCAACGCGGTCGATGTCGTGGTGGTCGACTCGGTCGCCGCGTTGGTGCCGCAGAAAGAGCTGGAAGGCGAGATCGGCGACTCGCACGTCGGGCTCCAGGCGCGGCTGATGAGCCAGTCGCTCCGCAAGCTCACCGGCGTGATCTCCAAGAGCAAGACCGCGGTGATTTTCATCAATCAGATCCGCGAGAAGATCGGCGTGATGTTCGGTAGCCCCGAGACCACCCCCGGCGGACGCGCCCTGAAGTTCTACTCGTCGTGCCGCATCGACATGCGCCGCGTGGGAACGCTCAAAGAGGGCGAAGACCATGTCGTCGGCCAGCGGGTCAAGGCGAAGGTGGTCAAGAACAAGGTCGCTCCCCCGTTCCGCAACGCCGAGTTCGACATGATGCACAACAACGGCATCAACTACGAGGCCGACGTGCTCGACCTGGCCTTGAACCACCGGCTCGTCACTCGGGTCGGGGCCTGGTTCCGCTACGGCGATCTTCAGCTCGGCCAGGGGCGCGACAAGGCCGTCCAGTACCTTCGCGATAATCCCCAACTGCTCGAGGAAATCAAACAGAAGGTGCTTGCGGCCGCCGGACTGGCCGAGGATCCCCAAGCGACCGATCCGCCCGCGGCCGAATAAGGGCTCGGCGCGACGCCATCGCGAATCGTCGGTGGGTCGGGTGGCGTTCCCCAGACGCCAACACGGCTTGCCCGCTGCCGGACTCGAGCCGGCGGCTGCCCGGCATAACCCCGAAACTTCGAGGTCCAACCCATGCGCGATCCTGCGGTCCTCGTGGCCTCGCGGCCTTCGCAAACCAAGATCGTTGCCACGGTCGGCCCGGCCTGCCAGAGCGAGGAGAAACTGGCCGAGCTGATCGAGGCGGGCGTGGATGTGTTCCGCCTCAACACGGCCCACGGCGACGAGGCGCAGCATCAGGCGCGGCTCGATGCGATTCGCCGCGTCAGCCGCGCGTTGGGTCGGCCCGTGGCCGTGCTGGTGGACCTGGCCGGGCCGAAGATGCGGCTGGGCGAGTTGCCGGACGGACAACTCCAGCTCGAGCGGGGCCAGACCGTGCGCTTCGTGCGCGGCCGGCCCCGATCGCCCGGGGATCTCTCGACCACGTACGAGCCGCTGGTCGATGAACTGGTCCCTGGCAACCGGGTGATGTTGGCCGACGGTACCGTAAGCCTGGTGGTCGAGGAGGTGGGGCGCGACGGCGCGCGGTGCCGCGTGGTCCAGGGAGGGGTGGTGCGCAGCCGCCAAGGGGTGAACTTGCCGGGGGCCAAGCTCAGCGCGGCCGCGCTGGGCGAGGCCGACTGGCGTTTTGCCGCCTGGGCAGCGCGCCACGAGGTCGATTTTCTCGGCCTAAGCTTCGTGCGCGCCCCCACGGAGGTACGCGAGCTGAAGGCGTTCCTGACAGGGCAAGGCGCCTGCGCCCAGGTCGTCGCAAAGATCGAGAAGCCCGAGGCACTGGAGCAACTCGACGAGATCGTCGACGCGGCCGACGCGATCATGGTCGCCCGGGGCGACCTCGGCGTGGAGATCGACATCGCCCGGGTAGCCGTCGTGCAAAAGGACATCATCGCCTTGTGCGCCCGGCGGCACAAGCCGGTGATCATCGCCACCCAGATGCTCGACAGCATGCAGCACGCGCGGATTCCCACGCGGGCCGAGGTGACCGACGTGGCCAACGCGATTCTCGACGGGGCCGACGCGTGCATGCTGTCGGGCGAGACGGCCATCGGCGAGTATCCCCGCGAGGCGGTCGAGATGATGCACCGCATTGCCCTGGCGACCGAGTCGGTCTACCGGCACCAGCCGCCCGCCGCGGGCCCCGACTTCTCGACGGCGGCGGTGCATGAGATTGCCGAGGCCGTGGTCCACTCGGCCGCGCGACTGGCCGCCGAACTGCGCGCGAAGATGGTCGTGGTGGCCAGCGCCTCGGGCACGACGGCCCGAGTCCTCTCGAAGAACCGCACGTTCGTTCCGACGGTGGGCGTGAGCCAGTCCGAGGCGACGCTGCGGCGCATGTGCCTTTATTGGGGCGTGATTCCCCTACCCGGCGCCCCCGCGCAGGATGGCGCGGCCTTGTTGCGGTTCGTCACCGAGCGGGGCGTTGCCTCGGGCGCGCTGGCGCCGGGCGACCGGATCGTGCTCGTGGCCGGCACCGGCCTGGCCGTCACGGCCCACAATATGATCGTGGTTCACGAGGTCGCCTAGGCCCTCAAGACCACTGATCAGTCACGGTCAGCAGATAGTCGAGGGCCGCCACGGGGTCGGTCAGCTTCCGATCCCGTCCCGCCGAGTTCGTCCCTGAGGACGGCGGATCGAACGGCCAGAACGCGAGGCAATAGGCGCGGATGTCGTCCAAGAACCCTTTGGCGCCTTGTGAGTCGAACCGGAACGCACGGTCGAGATCGACGTTGTCGAGCACATCGGCTTCGACCCGAGTGAACCCCGTGAGTACGTGGGTGTGGCCTGGGCCGGCCAGCCGGCTCCACCGGCTCCGCGCGTAGAGGGTGACTGACCCCTGGGATTCGGTCAGCCATGCCTGATCGCCTTCGCCGCCGGCGTTGGCGGTAGCGAAGCCGAAGAGTTCGTCGAATCCAACCGCTGCGACCTGCTCGCCGGTGGCTAGCGCCATCCGGCCAGTGTTCGTCGCGCCGTCACCCCAGAACACGTCGTTGCCGGGTGTGTCATAGAGGTAGGCCCTATCGTTTCCGCCGCGTCCGGCGACCGTCAGATCGGCGGCGACCGACCGGAAACCGACAACCGTGTGGTAGTACTGCTGTGCATCGAAAAGCACACTCTGGCCGGGCCTGCCGTAGAACGTGTCATCCTGGTCGGAGCCGGCCAACACCGCCCAATCGCCGCCTTGGCCGGAGCCTCGTCCGGAGGCGACCACGCGATCGAAGCCGACGGCGCGGACTGCGACTCCGGTGCTGAGGACGAGTTGGGCCGTGTTGCTCGCCCCGTTGCCCAGAAACGAGTCGTCCCCCGAAGTACCGACCAGGTACACCACGTCCTGACCGCTTTCGGCCACAAGATCCACGATCCACACCTCGGAGGCATCGAACCGGTGGACCAGGCCGTTGACCGTGACCTGGATTGTCGAGCCGAGTTGTTCGAAGCGAAAGACGTCGTTGGCCGCGGTTCCCCGGATCGTTACGCGCCGATCGACCGGCGAGCCTGCTCGGAGAGCCCCGGCGGAAACGCCGCTCTGACTTGTGGGCGTCCTCCCCGGGGAGGCGGACTCGATTTGGTCGTTTCCGGGCCCGCCCTCGAGGATGTCGTTTCCTCCGCGTCCGACGAGCCAGTCGTTGCCCTCTTCGCCGAAGAAGGCATCGTCGCCCAGCGAACCGAACATGTGGTCGTTGCCCGCCCCTCCGTAAGCGGTGCCGGTGACGCTCGACAACATGGGGAAGATCCAGAAGAGATCATTCCCCTCGCCCAGGTCCACGGTGTAGTGGACTATGGGGGCGCAAAGGAGAACGCAGTCGTTCCCTGGGCCGGCCTCCACGGTGAGGTCGACCGGCCCAGACGGAATCCCCACGATCATGATGTGATCGTTTTTCCCGTAGGAGCGCACCACGACACGTCCCTGCATGCCGGTGAGGTCCACGAAGATGTGGTCGCTCTTGTCGGTGCCCTCGAACACAATGGCTTCGCCTGCCGGCTTCACCGTGATCGTCACCGTGGCCACGTTCGACTCCGCCACCCCGTCGCTGGCCCGGTAGGTAAACGTGTCGGTCCCGCTATAGTCCGCCTCCGGCGTGTACGTGAACGACCCGTCGGCGCTGAGCACCAGCGTCCCGTGCGAGGGTCCGCGGACCAGCACCGCCGCCAACGCCTCGCCCTCCACCTCCGTGTCGTTGCCCAGCACACCTTGGCCCAGGGTCGAGTTGTACTGCATCCGGCCGAACAAGGCCGGGTTCTTGTCCTCGGAGTGCTGTTCGAACGACGCATCGAATTGGAGCACCTGGCCCGCGGCGCCGTACGTCACCTGGTGGACGGTGAACTTCCCCGTGAGGATATTCGAGCCCCGCCCTTCACCCCGCACGTCCAGACCAGGCCGGAAGGCAGCTTGGAACGGGAACCGCATTGCTCCCAGATACGTCCCTGGCGTGAGCGGCTCTTCGTGAGGTGCGGCAAAATCCAAGTCCCAGTACGTCATGCCGGCGCCCACGTAGTGGACGCTGATGCCATTGTCGAAATTGCGCTCGATGGAGAAGGTGCCGCTGCTGGTGTCGAAGTCGTAGGTCTTCCCGCCTCCGACGAAGTCGCCGGGTTGGCTCTGCATGGTCAAGCGGGTCACACCCGCCGCGGCCACGACAAGGGTCTGGTCCTCGTCGACCTGGTAGCGGTCGTCCTGAGCGGTGGGCGGGTCGTTCACCGGCTTCACCTCGATGGTGGCCGTGGTCACGTCGCTGTCGAGGGCGCCGTCGTTGGCCCGGTACGTGAAGCTGTCGGTGCCACAGAAATTGGGCTCGGGCGTGTAGGTGAACGTGCCGTCGGCGTTGAGGGTCACCATGCCGTGGGCCGGGCCGCCGACCAGGGTGGCTGTCAAGGGGCTTCCTTCCACGTCATGGTCGTTGGCCAAGACGCCCGCCTTCTCGGTCGGCTGCATGTAGGTTCGGAAGCGGAGGTCGTAGGACGGCTCGACCGCGTCGCTTAGGCGCGTGCCGTTTTTCCATAGATCGCCGGGATAGTAGGTCGCCGCGCCCGCCGCATTATACCCGCAAGCCGCAAGATAAACCGGCTTGCCACCCGACCCGACGGCGCCGATGGTGAAGTAGTCGCCTGCCGTCAGGTCGATGACCGCCGACGAAACGTCGATCGTCATCCAGCCCACCATGTCGGCTGGGATCGTCACCGAGGCAGTGAACTCGGGCGCGTCGGCCTGCCACGCCGTCCCCTTGTTGACGAAGAAGTCAAGCACGGCGCCCGGCTCGGTGGCCGGGCTTACATACACGTCGACCGCCGTCAGTCGCCCCGTGACCCACGACATGACCTGCTGCTGCCACGTGGTGTCGGTTTCCGACACGTTGAACTCGGTACTACGCTCGACCTGCTTCTGGTCCACGCCGCTGCTGGCCGCCGATACCGCCAGCGTCGCGTCTTCCTGGGCGAAAAACAGATCGGCCGTGGCAAAGGGCTTGTCGTTGACCGGGTTGATGGTGATCGTCACCGTGCCGGTGTCCGTGTGGCCCTGGCCGTCCGTGACCTCGTAAACGAAGGTGTCCGTACCCGAGTAGTGGGACGTGGGCACGTAGAAGAACGACCCGTCCGCGCGCAGCACGAACGCCCGGGCGTGGCTTGGTGGCGTGACGGGCGTGGTGTTCACGCTGAGCAGGTCACCGTCGGGATCGGAGTCGTTGCCCAGCACCCCCGGCTTGACCACGTTGAGAATGCCGTCTTCGTCCATGGTGTACGTGTCGTCGGTGGCGACCGGCGGGCCGTTGCCAAGCAACTCGAACGCCCCGATGTCGGCTTCGGCACCTTGCGGTCGTGGCACGCCCCGCTGGTCGGTGGCGGGCGCGGCGGCGCTGTTGGCCGCGTCGATGGCCGGGCTCCCCGGCAGAAGGGCGTGAGTCTGTGTCGGGCCTCCGTTGTCGGCCAGAGGACCAAGAAGAGGATCCACGCCGAGCAAATCGCCCGCCGCGCCGAACCCGCTGCTCCCCGCAGTGTTGCCCACCAGGTTGTGCCCGCGGCTCGTCACCGCGCTGCGCACGTCGGGGCCGCTGACATCGGCCCGGTTGTTTGCAATGATCGTGTTCTCCAAGAACTCGGTTTTTTGGGCGTCGATTCCGCCGCCCCACCGGCCGACGTTGTTGACGATGGTGCTGTTGAGCACGTCGAGCGTGCCATAGTTGATGATTCCCCCGCCGAAGATCGACGTGTTGCCCGAGACCGTGCTGTTAACGAGGTTCAGTGTTCCGTCTGACTGGTTATTAATAGCTCCACCGTTACCTTGTCCATCGACCTCGGCTCGGTTTCCCGTGAAGGTCGAGTTCTCGATAGTCATCCTCTGGTGGTTGTAGATGGCGCCGCCCCCCGACGCCGAGTTGCCGACGAACGCCGTGTTGCGGATCGTGGTCGTCGCCCCCGATCCGCCGACGTAGATCGCGCCGCCGGCGTTGCTGGCGCTGTTGTTCTCAAAGCGGCTGTCGAGAATGGTCAGCGTGCCGTTATTGGAGATCGCGCCTCCCAGGCCATAGACACTGCCGGTCGTGGCGCGTGGCGCCGAATTGCCGCTCAGCACGCAAGACGTGATCGTCACGGTGCTGAAGGAGTCGATGCGCAAGGCTCCTCCATAGTCTTCGCGCGTTATGGTGGAGCCACTGCCAATGGCGCGCCCTCCGGTGATTGTCAAGCCCGTCAGAGCGAACTCCACGCTCTGAAGGACATCGAACACGCGGTCGCGCGACGTCAGCGAGGAGGCGTCGATGATGGTCACGGCGGCGCCGACCCCGACGATTTCCAAGTCGCTGCGGATGTCGAGATCCCCATGAAGTCCCTCGTCTTCGTTCCATCCGTCGAGCGTGAGCCGATAGGTGCCGGCGGGCACTTGCACGGTGTCGGCGCCCGCCAAGGCGTTGGCCTCCATGATGGCCGCGCGCAACGTGGTTCTGCCCGCAGCGTCGGCAGCCAGCCCATCGCCCGGGTTGGCGTCCCACGTGTCGAGCGGACTGTTCACGGTGAAGATGCTCAACAGGCTCCGATCTTCGAGCCATTCGACGCGCAAAGGCCGACCCTTGAACAAGCGTCGGCGCGCACAACCCAAACGATGACGGTTTGCATTGCCACGCGACCTCATGGCAGACACCTTATTCCCCGAGCGCAGGTACGTGAAGAGAAGGCCCCCTACTGCCGCAACGATCCGATGCACTAATGAAGGCGCCGGCATCCGTACGTCAATACCTCTGTGTGGGGAGGCGAAGAGTTTTGCGCGCCTTTTCGCTGCCGCGAACTGCCGTTGCGGCATCTCGCAGCCGGTTCGACCTTCTGGTTTTCGAGAGTATGTGGTACGATGCCCCCGCGGTCGGTCCGTTGCGTTGCAAGGACGGGGTGATTGTGCCTTCCAAGAGTGGTTTACGGCTGGACAACCTGACGGCTTTGGCATGCTGGGCGAGTCTCGCGTGCGGCGGATGCGCGATTTCGGGGGCATCGAAGGCAGCGCTGCCGGTACAGCACACGGTGGTCCGCGAGCAGCTTGTCGTGCATAGCGATTTCCCCATCCCCGCCAACCATCGGCTGCTTGAAGAACTGACCGCCCGGCGGCGCGACCTCCAGCAGCTTCTGGGGCTGCCGATGTCGGACGAGCCGATTCACGTGTACCTGTTCGACAGCCCGGTGCGGTTCGACGAGTTCGTGCGCCTGGACCACCCTGGTTTTCCGCGGCGCCGGGCGTTCTTTCTCGAGACCGACACGAGGCTTCAGGTTTACGCGCAATGGGGCGATCGCGTGGCCGAGGACCTCCGCCACGAGGTGACGCACGGGTACCTGCACTCGGTTGTGCCCAACCTGCCCTTGTGGCTGGACGAAGGGCTGGCCGAGTACTGCGAGGTTCCGCGCGGTCATCGGGGACTCGTGTGGGCGCACCTTGAACTGCTTCTCGACAGGATCAACCACTCGGGTTGGCGGCCGGACCTGCCGCGCTTGGAACGAATCGACCCGGCACGCGACATGACTCAGGAAGATTACGCCGAGGCCTGGGCGTGGGTCCATTTCTTATTGGAGAGCGGCCCGGAGCCGCGCGCGATCGTGCGCGAATACCTCGGCGAGTTGCGTCGCGACGGCACGGCCAAGCCCGTGTCGGCACGGCTGCGGGAACGTTGGGACCGGCCCGACGAGGCGCTTATGGCGCATCTCGGGACGCTGGCCGCGGAAACACGGGCGGTGGGGAAGTAGAAGCCTTTCATCGGTCGACACGAGGGTACTTGCCATGCGTCGAATAGAACTGGGGTTTGTAGGTCGCCTCGGCACGCAGGCGCCGACAACGCTGGTGCTGGTGGCGATCGCCGCGCTACCCGCGATGGCCGCGGAGACGGGCGTGTCGAAGCCCGAGCGGATCGCGCTTTGGCCTGAATTGGCCCCGGTGGGCGACGGCACGCACGAGGCCGCCAATGCGTACCTCACCGTTTACCGCGCGGCGCCGGAAAAGGCCGACGGCGCGGCGGTGGTGATCTGTCCTGGCGGCGGGTACGGCACGTTGGTGGTCGGGCCCGAGGGACACGGCATTGCCCAATGGCTCGTCGGACACGGCATTGCCGGGCTGGTGCTCGAATACCGGCTGCCGCGCGGCCGACCGATGGTCCCCCTGCTCGATGCCCAGCGGGCCCTGCGCACGGCCCGCTCGCGGGCCAGGCAGTGGAACCTCGACCCGGCGCGCATCGGCATCATGGGCTTCTCGGCGGGCGGGCACCTGGCCTCGACGGCCGGCACCCACTTCGACCAGGGCGACGCCCACGCGGCGGACCCGGTCGATCGGGCGAGCTGCCGGCCCGACTTCATGATCCTCGTCTACCCCGTCATCACGATGGACCGAACGACCCACGGCGGGTCGCGGGCCAACCTGCTCGGCCCGAATCCGACCCCCGACTGGATCCGGCGGTTTTCGAACGAGACTCAGGTGACCGACCAGACGCCCCCGGCGTTCTTGGCCCACGCCAAGGACGACAAGGCCGTGTCGCCCGACAATAGCCGTCGCTTCTACGAAGCGCTTCGGTCGCACCGTGTTGCGGCCGAATACCTGGAGTTGCCCGAGGGTGGTCACGGCCTGAACGGCTATAAGGGGCCGATGTGGACGGCATGGCAAACCGCGGCCCTGCGTTGGCTGGAAAGCCAGAAACTGATCGGTAAGGCGCCGCCCCCGCCGCGCGGCGGTGCCGGTGCCCCCGTGCCTTGACAGCAGAGCATAGGACAACTATTCTGCCGGGCGACGAGGGAAGGACCGAGGAGGTTGTCGAGCATGCGTTGGTTGCCCCGTGCATTGTTGGGTGCTGCTGTCGTCGGAGTCATTGCGCTTTGGATCTCGCCCGTTTTCGCCGCCGCGGTGAGCCTTGAACCGGCGGGCGACTGGCGCGTGAAAGTGACCGTGCCCGCCGAGGGAGACAAGCCAGGCGCCACGGCGACGATCGACGTGCCGGGCCCGACCCTTGTCACCGTGACCGCCGAGAAGCACGACGCGTTGCCGGTGTTCCGCGCCGAATCGTGGGGCGGGTGGCAACGGGGCGCGCAACTCCGCGGGGTCGTGGCCGAGGAATGCACCACCCCCGATTTGCTCGAGCCCACCAGCCTGGAGGTCCGCGAGGGTCCCGAGCCCGCTTCCCGGCTTTTCGAACGCGACAAGGATTACGCGGCCGATCTGCGCTGGGGGAGCATCGGCCGGTTGCCCAACGGCCGGATCGGCGAACGGCAGCCGGTCTACGTGAGCTACCGCCACGCGATGCTTCGCCTCGACTCGATCGTGCGTGATGCGGCGGGCAAGATCGTGTTGCGCCCGGGAACGCCCAAGGCGGCCGCCCCGCTGCCCGCGGCGCTTCAGCCCGGCGATCGGCGGCTGGGCAACATCTGGGTCGCGGGCCGGCTGGCTAAACTGGGGCCGGAGCATCTCTTTCCGATCCTGGAGGAGTTTTACCCCGAACCCCCCAAGTCATCCCCAACGCCTGCCGAGAAGCTCCTGCCCAAGACGATGCGGAAACTTCAGGAAGGCCAGCCGTTGCGGATCCTCGCGTGGGGCGACAGCGTGACGGTCGGAACCTACCTGCCCGAGCCCGAACGCTGGCAGGCCCAATTCGTCGCGAGGCTTCGCCAGCGTTTCCCCAAGGCCCAGATCGAGCTGATTACCGAAGCGTGGGGTGGCCGGAACACGGCCAGCTATCTGGCCGAGCCGGCCGGCAGTCCGCACAACTACCAGGAGAAGGTGCTCGGCTCGAAGCCCGATCTGGTCGTCTCCGAGTTCGTCAACGACGCGGGACTGACCTCTGCCCAGGTCGAAGAGCGGTACGGCAAGCTGCGGGCCGACTTCCAGGCGATCGGCGCCGAGTGGATCATCCTCACGCCGCACTATGTGCGTCCCGACTGGATGGGCCTCAGCCGCGAACGCGAAATCGACGACGATCCTCGGCCGTACGTCTCGGGGCTGCGGCAGTTCGCGGCCAAACACTCCGTCGCGCTGGCCGACGCTTCGCTTCGTTACGGCCGGCTGTGGCGCCAGGGCATTCCCTACACCACGCTGATGGTCAACTCGATCAACCACCCCGACGCCCGCGGCATGAAGCTCTTTGCCGACAGCCTGATGGCCCTTTTTCCCTAGTGGGCCCGGCTCCGGATCGGCTTTGCCGCGAATCGTCCATTCTTCGATACGAAACCGGCATGTCCAGACCAGGGAGAACCGAACCATGCACCGCAATTTGCCGTCGACCCACCACGAGGGCCAGGGGACTTCGCGCCGCCAGTTTCTGAAACACGCCGGGGCGATGGCCGCCGGATCGGCGCTGGCGGGCGTGGCCGTGCCCCACGTCCACGCCGGCGAGGACAACACGATCCGCCTGGCCCTGATCGGCTGCGGGGGGCGCGGCAGCGGGGCGGCCCGCGACGCCTTCGAGGCCACCGGCGGGCCGGTCAAGCTCATCGCCATGGCCGACATCTTCGAGAACCGCATGATCGGCGCGCTCAAGAACCTCAGCAAGGAGTACGCCGACAAGATCGACGTGCCCCCGGAACGCCGCTTCGTGGGCTTCGACGCCTACAAGAAGGCCATCGACTGCCTGCGCCCGGGCGATGTCGCCATGCTCTGCGGCTACGCCGGCTGGCGGCCGGTGCAACTCGAGTACGCCGTGGCCAAGGGCGTCAACGTCTTCATGGAGAAGTCGTTCGCCACCGACCCGCCCGGCGTCCGGCGGATCATCGCCGCGGGCGAGGCCGCCGAGAAGAAGAACCTCAAGATCGCTGCGGGGCTGATGTGCCGGCACTCGAAGAACCGCCACGAGCTGATCAAGCGGATCCGCGACGGCGAGCTGGGCGAGATCCAACTCATCCGCGCTTACCGCATGGAGCCCGTGGGACCGATGGGCCCCCGGCCGCCGCAAGAAAAAGACCTCTTCTGGCAGATCCGCAACTTCGTGCGGTTCTACTGGGTCTCGGGCGGGCTCTGGGCCGAGATGGACATCCACCAGATCGACGAGATCTGCTGGCTCAAGGACGCCTGGCCGGTCTCGGCCCACGGCATCGGCGGCCGGGCCGCCAACAGCACCGACTGCGGCCAGAACCTCGACTCGTTCTCCGTCGAGTGGACCTTCGCCGACGGCACGAAGGCCTACGACGTGGTCCGCTACCTGCCCAACTGCCACAACGAGTTCGCCACCTACGTCCACGGCACGAAGCGCGCGGCGCAGTTCTCGGGGGCGATCCATGTGGGCACGGTCCACACCTACAAGGACCAGCGCATCACGCCCGACAACATCGACTGGCGCGCGCCGAAGGAGGAAATCACCCCCTGGCAAGCCGAGTGGAACGCGCTGTTGGAAGCGATCCGCCACGACCGGCCGCATAACGAAGCCAAGCGCGCGGCCCTGTCGAACCTGGCCGACATCATGGGCCGCGCGGCGGTCCATATGGGGCGGATCATCACTTGGGACGAGGCGATGAAATCGAACTTCCAGTGGTGCCCGAACCTCGACACGATGGACGAGAACACCCCACCGCCGGTGCAGGCCAACGCCCAGGGCCGCTACCCCGTGCCCGTGCCGGGCCAGTGGGTCGAGATCTGAAGCCCAACGGCCAAGGACGGGCGCCCTACGGGGTCGTCCCCTGGATGACCTTCTCGAAGGCCGGCTTGAGCGTTGCCCAGTTGCTTTCGGGACAATAGCACACGATGCTGATCCGCCGATCGCGGGCCAGGGCCGTCACGCGATAGCCGCGGAGCTTGCCGCCGAACGTGGTCGAGGCGGTGAACTCCGACTGCCGCGAGTCGCCGAAGGGGGTCTGGGTTTTCTGCGCCTTCTGCTCGGTGTACCCGCTCAGTTCGTCCTGCATCTGCTTGGCGCCGAACTCGTGGACCTTGGCGACCGCGGCCAGCTCTTCGTCCTCCTCACCCGCGCCCCGGCCCAGGTTCTTGGCGATGTCGCCCAAGAGCGAACCAACCAGGTCGGCCGAGATCTTGATCGAGGCGTTTCCCTTGGTGAACTTGACGCTGGAGTACCCGGAGCCCTGGGCGCCGCTTTGGGCCATTTCCCAGCCGGCCGGCTGCTGGGTCCGGAAGGCCTGGTCCTTGGCCTGATACGGAGTGAACGAGGTCGGCGCCGAGACCGGCTCGCTGCACCCGACCACCAACGCGATCCCCACGGCCGCCACGACGCAACACCTCGCGGAAGACTTCATTCGAAAGCTCCTTGATGAGTGTGCTGGAATACGGACCAGGGGCACCAGCCCCACGAATTGCGCCAACGGGTTGTCCTGCGGGCCGTTAGGAATCATCGTCCTCGTCCTGCTTCTGTGCCAGCCAAGCCAGCCGGCCCAAGAGTCGGGCGTAGATCATCAAGATCGCCGCAAGGGGCGGCCCGGCCAGCGCCGCGGTGGCAAAAGGCGACCAGGGAAACGACGAGACCACGGCCAGGGCCAATGCCCCCACCATCAGCCCCGAGGTGGCATACAGGGCCAACCAGCCCCACCAAACCGTCTTGAGGCTCCGGGCGACCGGGCGCGATAGCGGCACCAGCGGCGAGGCGGTCTCGAGTGACGACAGCAGGACGAACGGATAAGCCACGAAGGCCACGACGATGCCCGGCCACCACGAAACACGCAGGGTGACCCAGTTCACCGCGGCTGCCAAGAGGGCCGCCACGATGGCCGCCCCGCCGACAAATCGCAGCGACCAGAACCATTCACGCCAGTCGCCGCTAGGCCACTCGTCGATCTTGTCGTTGCCCGCGGCCGTCTCCTGGAGGATCACCAGCATCGACTGCGAGGCGTAGGTGACCGTCAGGTACGCCACGCAAAAGACCGGCGCGGCAAAGCACCGCGCGGCGATGGTCAGCCCGATGTCGACCAGCCAGATGCAGAAGACGACCCCCAGAAAGGCCAGCGAAAGGCCCATCGACATCAGCCCCCACGGGCCGAAGGTGTCCAACCGCCAGGGGAAGTTGAACACGCCGGAGACCAGGGGAATGGCCGGGGGCGGTCGCGCCTCGTCGGCCAGCGCCGGCTTTCGCAAGGGCACGAGCGGCTCGGCCGGCAGCCGGCTTGCCGGAGGCGGCGGCTCGGCCAGGCCGTACACGTCGTCCTCGTCCGGCGGAGGCGGTACCTCGGGCTTGCGTCTATCCGGCTGCATGGCCATCGCCTCTTGCGGATCAAGCAAGGCAACGCCGTCAGTATACACACCGGGGGTTTGGTGGACAACCCGCGGCGGGGAAGCCGCTCCCGGGGCCAAGATGGCGGTTGACAGGCATGCCATGCCGCCCCATACTGCGGTGGACCAACGGTGACGGCACGTTGGGAAGCCACGCTTGCACCTTTCGATTCCCAAGGGACGACATTCGATGAAACGCAGACTCTCGCTCCTGGCACTGCTGGCATTGGTTCTTGGCGCTCTTTCGAGCGGGCGCGGCGCCGACGACCTCCCTCGGTTGGCGCCGATGGGGCAGGGCAAGGGCATCCACCCGGGCCGCGTCGTTTGGGTCCACGACCCCGCCGTGCTCGATTGGAACGGTCCGGCCGACGGCCACTGGTGGGAAGGCAACCATGTCAAGCAGGACCGCGTCGACGCCATGATGGCCCGCGCCGTCTGCGAGCTGACCGGCGCGCCCACGGTGGCCGAGGCGTGGTCGAAGCTCTTTCGTCACCTCAATAAGGCTCGCGGCAAGGGGGACGTGGGTTATCGTCCCGGCGAGAAGATTGCCATCAAGCCGAACTGGGTCGGCATGATCTGGCGCGAAGGCAACGCCAGCGGCGAGACCTACACATTCGTCCGACGCCACGATTACATGAATACGTCGCCGCAAATGATCGTGGCCCTGCTCGGGCAGCTCACGCGCGACGCGGGCGTCAAGCAGGCCGACATCACGGTTTGCGACACGCTCGCCTACCTGGTCAACGAGTACTACGACATTCTCCACAAGGCATTTCCCGAGGTCCGGTTCGAGGACTACGCCGGCAAGTTCGGGCGCATCCAGGTGAAGGCTTCCAAGGTGCCGCTTTATTGGAGCAGTCGCCCCCAGGGCAAGACGCCCGACTTCCTGCCGACCTGCTTCGCCGAGGCCGAGTACCTGATCAACTTCGCGAACTTCAAGGCGCACATGGGCTCGGGCGTGACGCTGTGCGCGAAGAACCACTACGGCTCGCTCATTCGCTGGCCGGTCCAGGAGGGCTACTTCGACATCCATCCCGGGTGCTTCTCGACCGAGACGGCCATCTACCGCCCACTGGTCGATCTGATGGGCCATGCCCATCTGGGCGGCAAGACGGTGCTGCACCTGATCGACGGGCTGTTCTCGGGCGTTCACCCGCGCGATCCCGAGCCGTCACGCATGAAGATGCCGCCCTTTGACGGCCAATGGCCCTCGAGCCTGTTCGCCTCGCAGGACCCCGTGGCCATCGACTCGGTGGCCTTCGATTTCCTCTGGACCGAGGGGACGACCTTCGCGCGCAAAGGGGGCGTCGACGACTATCTGCACGAGGCCGCGCTGGCCGGCGATCCGCCCTCGAAGACCTTTTACGACCCCGACCACGCGGCGCCCACGAAGCGGCTTTCGAGCCTGGGCGTCCACGAGCACTGGAACAACGCGCAAGAGAAGAAATACTCCCGCAATCTCGGCAAGGCCGAGGGCATCGAGTTGGTGCCGGTGCAAATCGGCTCCTCGGACCGCAAGTAATCGACCCGGATCGCTTCACCCGAAAGGACCAACGATGAGTGGCATGTTCGTTCCCGCCGCCGAAGCCGTGCGCGAGAAGCTCGACTGGGGATCGCTCGCCTGGTGTTGCCGACCCAGCGGCACCGGGTCGCAGAATCTGACCGTAATCGAGGTGACGCTGGCGCCGGGCGGCGGCCACGCCTTCCACAAGCACCCCAAGCAGGAAGAAGTGATTTACGTGGTCGATGGCCAGGTCGAACAGTGGCTCGACAAAGGCAAGCGAGTGCTCTCGACCGGCGACTCGGTCTATATCCCGGCCGGAACCGTCCACGCCTCGTTCAACACCGGCGCGCGCGATGCGAAGCTCTTGGCGATCCTCGGGCCGTGCGTCGGCCGCGAGAACGGTTACGAGGTCATCGAGGTGGCCGACCAGGCCCCCTGGAAGGGGCTGCGGTAGGGCAAACCGGTCCGTGGCGACCAGTCACGTCCGGCCGCTGGCCCGCACAATCGGTGCGGCCGTTGTAAGCGGCTTACCACAAATGGTATCCCCCGCGGTGGCACGCGAAGGGAGCGGGGGGGAAACCCGCACGCCGCTGCGCAAATGCTATCCTTCCACGTGGTTTTTGAACGGATGGCATAGTTCGGTCAGCGGCGTCCATGCGATTCGGGTTTGGTTCTCTGTTCCGGCGAATCTCCCTCCGGCAGTGTTTCTGGCTGGTCACCCTGGGATGGACCACCGTCGTGGTAAGCCTCTCGGGGCTGTTTCTCGTCGGCAAACAGCGCGGGATCCGGGAACAGGCCCAAAGCCAAGTCCGGGGCATCTACGAGACCGATATGACCTACCGCCATTGGGTCGCGCGGGTAGGCGGTGTTTACGTCCAAGCGAACGATCGGGTTCCGCCCAATCCTTGCCTCGAAGTCGCCGATCAAGAAGTCGTCACCACCGACGGCCGGGTGCTTACCCTGCTGAATTCAGCCTACTTGATGCGTCTGATCCATCAAGACGATGCCCATCACGACGGAAGATCGGTGCGGCTGGTAAGCCTGTGGCCGGTCTGCCCCGAGAATACTCCCGATCCTTGGGAGCGCCGAGTTCTGGAGTCGTTTAGTCGCGGCGTGCCGGAAGCCGAGGAGTTCGTGAGCGATCAGGGGCGAGTCTTGGCTCGCTTGGCCCGGCCGCTTGTGGCCGAGCGGGCGTGCCTGAAGTGCCACGCCGCGGGCGGCCACCAGATCGGAGGCATTCTCGGCGCCGTGAGCGTCTCCCTCCCGGTGCCAAGCGTCTGGGAGTCTGCCGCGCAGGACTGCTGGCTGGCCTTGGGGGGCTACGGCGTACTCTGGCTGATCGGCATGGCTGGCTTGCTGTTGGTCACGGCGAGGCTCTCGACGCACTTGGCGGAGCGGGACCGCTGCGCCGCGGAACTGGACCGGGCCAAAGAAGCCGCCGAGGCGGCCAGCCGCGCCAAGAGCGAGTTCCTGGCCCACGTCAGCCATGAGATCCGCACGCCGCTGACCGCCGTTCTCGGGTACGCCGAACTCCTGCTCGGCCCCCCCTTGCCCCGCGACGAACACCTCGACTGCGTCGAGACCATCCACCGCAATGGCCAGTTGCTGCTCCGACTGGTCAACGACATCTTGAACCTCTCGCGAATCGAGGCGGGCAACCTGGTGTTGGAGATCGCCGAGTGCTCGCCGTGGGAGGCCGTGCAGGATGCGGTGTCGGTGGTTCGGCCCCGGGCGGCGGAAAAGGGCATCGACCTGCGCGTCGATCCCACGTTCCCCCTGCCGCGCACGATCCGCAGCGATCCGGCGCGCCTGCGGCAGATTCTGGTGAACCTCGTGGGCAATGCGGTGAAGTTCACGGAGCGCGGCGAAGTACGCATCGAAATGAGCTGGAAGAGCGGTCCCGGCGCGCGCCCCGTCCTCCGCATGACGGTCCGCGACACCGGCATCGGCATGACCTCCGAACAGATCGAGCGGTTGTTCCGCCCATTCGGCCAAGCCGACCCGTCGACGGCCCGGCGGTACGGCGGCACGGGGCTCGGACTGGCGATTTGCAAGCGGTTGGCAGCCGCGCTGGGAGGCGATATCGAGGTCGAAAGCCACCCGGGCGCCGGCAGCGCGTTTGCCTTCTGGCTCGAAGCCGCACCGGTCGATGGTGTACTGCTCCACGCGCCGCCGGAGGATTCCGGACCGTCTGAGCCGCCCGCGGAATGGTCGGGCGAGCCCCTTCATGGCCGTGTTCTGCTGGCGGAAGACGGTCCCGACAACCAGCGGCTGATCCACACCCTGCTCCGCCGTCAGGGCTTGGAAGTCGAGGTCGCGGAAAACGGCCGCGTCGCCTGCCGCAAGGTGTGGCTGGCCGCGGCGGAAGGCAAACCGTACGACCTCGTGCTCATGGACATGCACATGCCCGAGCTGGACGGTTACCAGGCCACGCGCCAACTGCGCGAGGAAGGTTGGTCTGGCCCGATCGTGGCCATGACCGCCTCGGCCATGGATGGCGACCGCGCCCGGTGCCTCGAGGCCGGATGCGACGACTACCTCGCCAAACCGATCGGCAAGGCGGCGTTTCTCCAATCGGTCGGGCGCTGGCTGAGCGTTCAGACCGGCGCCGCGCGCTCGCGCGTGTAGGTCGGTAGATAGTCGCTCTTCACGTTGTGGGTGTGAACATACTCGCCCGGCGCGATGTCGCGTGTCGCCGAACCGATCGGAGCGCCGTACTTGCGCACCTTCTCGCCCGCGGCGATCGGTGCGATCGCCACCTTGTGGCCCGTGGGAATCCGCTGCGCGACGCGAATCGGCCGGCCTTGGAAGAGGAGGGTCTGGCCGGCCTCGATCGTCGTGGTGACGGCGCACACGTTGTCTTCCGGCGCCAGGTGAAGCAATCGCGGGTCGGTCGTCGACGTCGAATCGGCGGTCATCGGTCGGCTCCGTCAGGGCGGGTCGTGTCGGATGCCTTCGAGTATACCCGTAAACGCCCCCCGGCCGGAATCCCCGCGGAGCCGCGCACCCGATCCGCCCGCACGGCGAGGTCAGGTGCCATTGGGCCACGAAAGAGGCAAATGCACGTGAATCGAGGTCCCCTGGCCCGGCGCGCTTTCGATGGTCGCCTCGCCGCCGAGCAGGCGGGCCCGTTCACGAATCCCCTCCAGCCCGAAATGCCCCGGGGGAATCCCATGCGGGTCGAAGCCCGTGCCCCAGTCCCGGATCTCCACGCGCAAGCGATCGGCTTCTTCGCTTAGCGCGATTCGGACCCGCTTGCTCCGGCTGTGCCGGCGCGCGTTGGTCAGCGCCTCCTGGACGATGCGGAACAGGGCGCTTTCGATCGTCGGGGCAAGCCGGTCGAACCGTACGTCGGGGACGTACTCGACTTCCAGCCCCCAGCGGTCGCGCACTTGTCCGACCAACGCCTCGATCGCGGGAAGAACGCCGTCTTCTTCGAGGGCCAGCGGCCGGAGGCTGTCGATCAGCCGCCGCGATTCGGCCATCGCCTCATCGAGCAGTTGGCAGGCCGCGTCGAATGTGCTCCACGACTCCGAAGGCAGCGACGCGCTCCGCTGCTCGCGGAAGGACTGCAACAGCAAGATCGCGCCGGCCAGTTGCTGCGCCAGACCGTCGTGGATCTCGTAGCCGATCAGCCGCCGTTCGTGCTCTTGGAACTCGAGCATCTCCCGAAGGGTCTTGCGTTCCCGACGCAGTTCGGCCTCGGCACGCTTCCGCTTGGTGATGTCCAAGAGCGAAACCAGCACGGTCGGGCTGGAGGTCCCGGCATCGGGGACGACGCTCAAGTAGACCGCCACGTCGATCACCTCGCCGGTCAGCGTGCGGTGGACGGACTCGGCCTCGAAGTGGCGTTTGCCGCTGGCCAGGGCGATCAGCTCCTGGCGGAAGGTGTCGAGCGATGCCTCGGTAAAGAACTCCTCCAGGTTCCGCACCAGCTCCTGCTTGTCGCGCGCGTGAAGGAGGTCCAGCGTCACCTGGTTCACGTCGAGCACGCGCACCCGACGCACGCACTCCAAGACCGACTCGGGATGCTCGTCGAACCAGGCGGCCAGATCGGTCACGCCCCGTACTCGAAGGCGCTCAAAATAGTCCTGGACCTCGGACCAATCCTCTTCCCATAGCGAGAGCGGGGAGTTCTCGAACAAGATCCGGTACCGCCGCTCGCGATCCGACTCGAACGGGTCGTGGGATGGGTTCTGAGGAGGCCCCCGAACGTCGCGTCCCTCCTGGTGCCTTGGCAATGATTGGTCTTCGTGCGACATCACACACTCACCTCGAACAGGTTATCATGGTGTCTACAACGCGCGGGACCGCTCTACCATCATTATACTCGCTTTGTGCGAAATGAATCCCCCCATAGGAACGATATCACTGGGCTTCTTTGCTACC
>JANLFZ010000299.1:0-552 GCA_024653385.1 Thermoguttaceae bacterium
CGCCGCGCATCGGGCAGCGGCGCGGCACCGGCTCGGCTCGGCTCGGGTAGCGCCGGCTCCTCCCGCCGCGTCGCGATCGTCTCGGCACTGGGTCGCGCGACCACCGCGGGCCCGCCGGGCTTCACCCGCGGCATGGGGATCGGCTCGCCCGGATCCAGCGTCTGCTTCAGTTCCTGCCGGCTGATTTCCGCCCCCGCGGCCAACTCGTCGCGCCGCGGGGCCGGCAACTCCGCACGTTTCGGGGCCGAAGGCTCCGGAAGCCGGCGGTGGGGATCGTCGGGCTCCAAGGGCGTCAGCTTCCCGAGCGGCACCGGGCGATCGGGCTTGCGGCGCTCCAGCACCGGCATCTCGCCCGCCTCGGGCAATGGTGTCTCCAACGGCCGCTCGAAGTCCTGTACCCGGTCGGGCGAATCGACGTGGTCCCAGTGGTAGTCGGGCATTCGCTCGGGCTCGGGCTCGTCGAACGCAAAGACACTCGCATCGCGCGCCGCCAGCGGAAACGGCAAGTAAAGGCTGTGCAGGTAGACCGCCGTCCAGAAGTGAACCAGAAGG
>JANLFZ010000299.1:562-7631 GCA_024653385.1 Thermoguttaceae bacterium
CGCAGAACTGCACGCGGCGGGCCGCTGCCCGGCGCAACAGCGCGGCCGAAGCCGAGAGCACGCCAAGCAGCACGAGCACCATCGCCGCCTGGGCCCAGCCATTGCCGACCAAGGCCAACCACCCGCCGCGATTCCACGCCTGTCGCGGTTCGGCAAAGTCCGCCGTGGCTGCCACGGCGCCGAGCGTCGAGCCGGCCAGCAAGGCGATCACCAGGTTCACCGGCCAAAGCCGGCCGGCGCTCTCGCCCGACGCGCCGCGCTGGTGCAGTGATTCCCTCACGCTCGTTCGCTCCGCAAAACCGCATGCCGCCGCGTGCCCAACGGCGGGCGAGGTTGGGCCCCAACCGGGACTCGGCCGCCGGCGACGCGAGGTAAACGGTTGGCCTCATCACCATTCTATCTCCATGGTCCAATAGATGCGCCGCTCGTGCAAGAGGGCGCACACCGCGGCCCGGACGCCCGAAAAGTAACCGTTCACGCGACAGTCCCGTGAACTGTTGCCTCACCGGCCCAAGAACGGCGTTGGCGCGGCGAACCGGGAGATTTAGGATAAGCGACGATTTGCAGGGGAGATCCCATGTTCCAAGCTGCTTTGGCGATCCTCTGGGGACCGTTAGCCGTTGGCGCCTTGCCCGAGGCCGTGGGCGTCGAAAAGATCGTGTTCGCCGCGCGCGAGCCGGGCGCTGGCAGCCACTGGTACGAGAACTTCGGTTACTACGCGCAAGACGCCGGCGCAAAGGCATTCCGAGCCAGGGGCCGGCTTTGCCGGTTGGACCTGCGCACGGGCGAGATGACGGTACTGTTGGACGATCCGGCCGGCTCGGTGCGCGATCCGCAGGTCCATTACGACGGCCAGCGCATTCTGTTTTCCTACCGCCCGGGCGGAACCGACTTCTTCCACCTCTACGAGATCCAAGCCGACGGGCGAGGTTTGCGCCAATTGACCTTTGGGCCTTACGACGATATCGAGCCGACGTGGCTTCCCGACGGCCGGATCATGTTCTGCTCGAGCCGCTGCAAACGTTGGGTCAATTGCTGGTTCACGCAGGTCGCCGTGCTGTACACGTGCGACGCTTGGGGGCAAGACATCCGCCCGATCTCGGCGAACATCGAGCACGACAACACCCCCTGGCCCATGCCCGACGGCCGGGTGATCTACACGCGGTGGGAATACGTCGACCGCAGCCGGGTCTCGTTCCACCATCTGTGGACGGCCAATCCCGACGGCACCAACCAGATGGTCTACTTCGGCAACCTTCACCCGGGGACGGTGATGATCGACGCCAAGCCGGTTCCCGAAAGCGACCAGGTCGTGGCGATTTTCTCGCCGGGGCACGGCAAGAAGGAGCACGCCGGCGCGGTGACGCTCGTCACGCCCAAGGCCGGGCCCGACCAGCAGGCTTCGGCGCGGCAGATCAGCCGGGGCGACGACTACCGCGACCCGTACCCGCTGTCGGCCGATTGGTTCCTGGTGGCCCAGGGTTCGCGCATTCTGCTGATGAATCGGGAGGGCGAAACGCGCGCGCTGTACCGATTGCCGGCCGATCTGGCCAAGGCCGGGGTCGAATGCCACGAACCGCGGCCGCTCGCCGCGCGGCCGCGCGAGCCGGTCATCCCGCCGCGCATTGCGCCGACGCAGGCGACGGGCCGGTTGATCCTCAGCGACGTGCATCTCGGCCGGCGCATGGAAGGGGTGCGCCGGGGCGAAATCAAGAAGCTGCTCGTGCTCGAGACGCTCCCCAAGCCGTTCAACGAAAGCGGCAAGATGCCGCCCATGAGCTTCGGCGGCACGTACACCCTCGAGCGGGTGCTGGGCACCGTGCCCGTCGAGCCCGACGGCTCGGCCTACATGGAACTGCCCGCCCTGCGCAGCCTGTTCTTCGTGGCCCTCGACGAGCATAACAACTCGGTCAAGCGCATGATGAGCTTTCTGACGGTGATGCCGGGCGAGACCACCAGTTGCGTGGGTTGCCACGAACAGCGGACCCATTCGCCGCGCAGCGCCGACCGCGCGGTGCTGGCGGCCCTGCGGCGCGGGCCGAGTCCGATCGAGCCCATCGAGGGCGTGCCCGACGTGCTCGACTTCGTGCGCGACGTGCAGCCGATCCTCGACCGGCACTGCGTGCGGTGCCACGACCCGGCGCGGCGTGACGGCCGGGTGGTCTTGGCCGGCGACCGCGGGCCGATCTACTCGCACAGCTACTACACGCTGACGGCCCTGGGCTACGTCTCCGACGGGCGCGACCGGCTGGTAACGAACTTGCCGCCCCGCGCTATCGGCACCTCGGCCAGCCCGCTGATGACGTTGCTCGACGGCCGCCACTACGACGCCCGGCTCTCGGCCCGCGAGCAGGACATCGTGCGCTACTGGATCGAATCGGGTGCGGCATACCCCGGAACCTACGCGGCGCTAGGGACGGGCATGATCGGCGGATATCCCAAGAGCCAGCTCGACACCTCGGACCGCTCGTGGCCGAGTTCCGTGGCCGCGGCCGAGGCAATCGGCCGCCGCTGCCTGGGGTGCCACGACAAGTCGATGCCCGTGCCGCGGTTCCTTTCCGACGACCTGGGCCTGGTGCTTGCCAACCCCGACCCCAACGACGTGCGCATCCGCTGGTCGCGCCACCTGATGTTCAACCTCACGCGCCCCGAGCAATCGTTGATTCTCTTGGCGCCCTTGGCGGCGCAACATGGCGGCTACGGCCTGTGCCGCCCCAAGGACCGCGGGCGTGTCCCGGCGCCGGTGTTCGCCGACACGCGCGACCCCGATTATCAGGCGATCCTCGCGCTATGTCGGGAGGGCAAGGCGCACCTCGATCGGATCAAGCGGTTCGACATGCCGGGTTTCCGGCCCGACCCGATGTACGTGCGCGAGATGAAGCGTTTCGGCATTCTGCCGCGAGACTACCGCCCGGACCAGCCGATCGACGTGTACGCCACCGACCAGGCGTATTGGCGGTCGCTCTGGTGGGCGCCGTCGAATTGAGTCGCACCCGCCGTGACCCTCCGGGCGGTCAGCCCCCGAAACCTTGCGGCGTACCGGGCCGGGCCCCACGACGGCCGGCGGATACGGCGATTGCGGCACCTCACGGTGCCCCGGAGGCTTGGGCGAGCAAACGCACGAAGTCCTTCATGACCCGCAACGAAGGGTGCGTGAAGTCCCACATTCCCCCTGCCATGCTTTCACTCAGAGTCCACGCAGGGTTGTCGCTCGCAGCAATAAGGCTGTGTACTTTAACCTTCGCCTTCCAGTTCTCATTCCTTGTGCTGGCCCCAACGCAGTCGAGGTATTGCTCGGCGCACCGCAGCGGCAGCTGGGGCTGCCTCGCCTCGATCACCGCATGTTCCAGGCACCCCGACGGACGGTTGTGGGGGATCAGGAGAATGCCGGTCGCGGGCCGGCTTGTCGTGATTTCCATCGGCCGGGCTGGAGCGGCCAGGCCGACGTACGTGAGGGCTTGGACAGCACTACGAAAAGCGTTTTGAGCGTCGTCCTCCGCGTCTTGGATCACTCCAATCGCCCGGATCGTCTCGCGGTAGCCGTGGAGCGTGGCGAACAACTCCAACCATCGGCCGAGATTGCCGCTGCCGGATGCCTTGAAATCCCACAACTGCACGTCCTGGAGATCGGGATCCTCCTTGATCTGACGCAACAGCGTATAAAGATAGTCACGGCCTTCAACGGCAACAGCCACCGGCCTGACGATCCTCGTCTCTTCGAGCCCCGTGCCCCGCTTCATCGCACGTCCATCCCCATCGCGTGCGCGTCTTCGAGCATCTTGTAGTCATACCTCTGACAGGATGCCACTCCGTCGCGGTCGCGGCTGATTCGATACACGCGTAGCGCGTCGGGTTCTTCGGCGAAGGCCGGAAGCGTTTCTTGCAGCATCTCCTCGTTGTGCGTGCTGCAAAAGACCTGAATTCCGTACTCGTGGGAAAGCTCCAGAAGCGATTCCCAAAGGCCGCTCATGACGTTGCGGTGCAAGCCCGAGTCGATCTCATCGACCAAAAGAAGCCTGCCTTTCGGCCCCGAGACGATCCCGGTGGCGATCAGGCTGACACGACAAAAGCCGTCGCCCAGCACGTTGATGGGCACGAGCGAGGTCCGCCAGGACGGTTGGCTGTTTTCCACGCACTCCAGGAACCAAACGTCGCACTCGAGGCTCGACTTTTCTCAGGGCACCGACGAACGACCCTTCTGCGTTCTTTGCGTACAGCTCCGTCAGTGCAGCAGCGGTCTCGCCAAGACTTGTTGCTCGCCTCGCATGAACGAAGAAGCAGCCTGGGACAGGGCCTCGCGGGGGCTGCTTGCCCGTGGTTCTAGCGGTCTGCTGGTACCCGGTTGCGACAAGCTCCAAAACCGCCTCGACTTCCTCTCCCGAACTCGGCCGGTACACGCTCTTCAGGCCGCGCACGCTCTCCTCGAATCCGGCGCTTAGTGAGCCGGGGTCACCTGGTGTCGTTGTCGTTGTTCCTTGAACCGGCGCCGATTCATCCGTCCCACCGCGGCCCGGTAAGACGCTGATGGTGACCGACGCTGTTTCCTGCTCGGTCTCCATTTCCAGCGAAACGTTTCGATGCCAGTCCATCCCGCTGAATAGGGTTAGAAGAGTGTGCCACGTTTGGGAACCGAGCGGCGGCATGTCGCGCCATTGATTGATCTTGTCCACCAGGTGCAGCGCCGCAGGCTGGGAGGCCAGACAGAGTGCCTCCAACACGCTGGTCTTGCCACCGCCGTTGGGTCCGACCAACACGTTCACCCGTCGAAAGTCCTCGATGACAAGGCCGTGAGCGCCGCGGAACCCGTCTATGGCGATCTTCTTGAACATGGTCTCTTCCCCTCTGCGAAATGGTAACGCGTCCGGTTCAAGCGTCAATCCGAGAGTACATCTGACATCCGACAACCGCGCGAAGCGCGCATGCCATGCGCGGCTTCATGGCGACCAGGTCGCTTGAGCCAGCAAGCGTCGGGCCGCTTTGATGGAAACCTCGGCCAAACGAATTGTCGTGCGGCGGCCGTCGATCGGAATATGGGTCTTGCCGTCGCGCGTCTCGGTGGCCACCGGCGAGCCGTCGATACGCCGGGCCTCGACGCGTTCGGTATCGAGTACCAGGGTGCCCCGCTTGCCCAGGTAGTGCCAGACCGTGGCCACGGCCCCGCCTTCGCATGGTCCGGCCATCGCGCGGAGGTCGCGGCCGCCGGCCACCGTGGCCAGGACCTCGGCCGGGACGAACTCGACCCCGCCCGTGCCGCCCGGCGCAGGCACCAAGATGAAATCCTTGCCCTCGGCGCGCAACCGCTGCCGAACCGGCTCGGCCACGGCGCCCGAGCGCCGCAAGCGCTCGTACGTCCCGACGATCTCCAGGATTCCCGGTGTCAGTGGATGGGTTTCCATTTGGGCGAAACTCGTCTGGAGCGAGATGGGGGCGTCGTACGCCAGCGACTTGGCCATCAAGTACTCGATCTCGTCGAGCTGAAGACCGTCGGTATTCTTGCCTTTGGGCCAGATGCCGAACCATCCCAGTTCGCCGGGCACCATGTCGTCGCCCACGCTTTGCATGTATGCCACGGAGCGGTCGATGTGGGTTCGCACCGTGGGCCAGGTCTCGATCTTGCCCCCGGCAAGGATGTGGCCGTAGAGCGTGTTGAGGTAGGTATCGACCGTGCCGCTGCGCGTAAACGAGTGCCAAACGTTGTGGGTCATGATCGTGCCCATGTGGATCATGGGCCGCTTGCGGAACTTGGCCATCGCCGCGGCCTGGCACTTTGAGACGTAGTAGTCGAACCGCCGGCGATCGACGTCCTCGCCGCCGTCGAAGTAGACCATGTCGAAATCGCAGGCATTGAAGACCTCGGCCAGGCGCGAGGTGGTTTCGTCCAGAAGCGTCGTGTCCTGATCGACGATGTAGCCGTTGATGCAACCGTCGATGCCGTAGTGCCGGCCGACCGTGCCCGTCGGGTGCGCGGCCGGTCTGGTGCCGTAGGCCCCGCGCTGGCAGCCCAGAAGGGTGTCCCACTTGCCCTCGGGCCCGATCGCCTGATAGCGGACGATCTCGTCGTCGAGCACCACCTCTTGGTGCTTCGCGACACCGCCTTCCCAGAGCTTCTGGGTTGCCACGGGGCTGCCGGGCCACTCGCGCAGGTCGGCCGCCATGCGGATGGTCGTGTCGGATGGCCCCACCGCGGCGGCCAATGGGGCATCGAAATCGACCCAGAAGCGGCGGTCGGGCACGGGCGTCACATACGGATCGGTCTTCGAAATCTTCGAGGCGAACGTGTGCATGCCCACGAGGATCCCTTCGCGGTGCAGCCGGGCCACGGTGCGGCGCAGGCTCTCGATGCCGCCGGGATAATACGCCGTGTTGATCGTGTAATGCCCCACGCTCTGGCACCACGCGCCCGACGACAGCATCACCTGCTGGAAGCCGCTGCGGCGGCAATAGTCGACGACCTTCTCGACGTCCTTTTCGCCGAACGAAAGGAACCAGTACGAGCCGCGCGCCAGGGGCAGGTCCTTGGCAGGCGTCTTGCCGTCGTCGTTGCGCGGCAGGCCGCAAGCGACGGCCAGGCGCTGGAGCGCGGCGCGCAATTCGTCGGGCGGGCCGGCCAACACCGCCGCCGCGGCGCCTTCGAGCTTGGGTCCGGGGGCATCCTGGGTGGTCGAGGCCAGTTCGGCGTGGTCGCCCGCACGCGCCGCCCGGCCCTGGGTCTGGAGGTTCATCGCGCGCAGGCAGATGCCGTACTGGTCGTTCCACGCGCCGTTCAGGCGCGGCCCGACCCGCCCGGTCATCGAAACGCCCAGGCGCACGAGCGTCAAGTGGCTCGGGCGCGGGCCGGAGACCTCGACAAGCCGGAAGGCGATCCACTCGTCGGTCGTGGCGACCGCGTAGGCCAGTTGTGTATCGCAGCCGGCAAAGCCGATCACAAGCCGGTCGCCGATCCGCGCTGCCCGATTCGCCTCGCGCGTCGCCTGGCCGACGCGGGCCGAGGCGAAGCGGATCTTCTTGTCGCGCGGGCAGTAGTCCCGGCCCGTCTTCTTGTCGACGATCGACCGCCAAGCCGCATCGG
>JANLFZ010000300.1 GCA_024653385.1 Thermoguttaceae bacterium
GCGCTTTGCTCCGCAAGCGGATGGTTCCGATGGTCTGTTGGACCTGATGGCGTTCTCTCGCGGCGGCTTCTGGTCGGGATTGAAGTATCTGGCGGCGATCGAGCTGGGGCGTGCGACGCGCTTAGCCGAGTGTTTTCACCGACAAGTGCGGCAGGTGCGCCTTGTTTCGGACGAACCGGTCCGTTACCAATTGGATGGGGACCCCGGTGGATGCCTGCCCGTGGATATCGAGGTGTTGCCCCGTCGTGTGACCGTCATGGTTCCGCCTGACTGAGGGGGTGACTGTGCCGCCAGTATCGTGGAAACGAGACGCCGGGGTGCAGCCTTCGCCTTTTGGTGGGCGGGCTGAGCCCGGCGGCCCGCAAGACAACCGTCGGATTTCGCGTAAGCGTGCAAGGTAGGTCGCGTGCCGAACAATCCTGCGACGATCGGACCGTTTCGTTGTGGTCGCGGCGAGCCGCTATTGGTAATCGCCGGACCCTGCGTCATGGAAGACGAGAGTCTGACGCTCTCGATCGCCGCACGCCTTGCTGAAATCGCCGCCGGACTGCCGATCCACCTGGTGTTCAAGGCATCGTTTGACAAAGCGAATAGGACAAGCATCGAGTCGTTCCGGGGCCCGGGCATCGAGAAGGGGCTGGCCGTGCTCCGCAAGGTCCGCGATGCCACGGGATTGCCGGTAACCACCGATATCCACGAGAGTTGGCAGGCCGCCGCCGTGGGCGAAGTCTGCGAGCTGGTCCAGGTGCCCGCGTTCTTGGCCCGGCAGACGGACTTGCTCGCGGCCGCCGCGAGGACGGGCCGGGCAGTGCACGTCAAGAAGGGACAGTTCATGTCGCCGGCCGACATGAGGCACGTCCTCGGAAAGCTCGAAGCCTGCGGCTGCCGGAATGTGCTCTTGTGTGAACGGGGCACCTTCTTCGGCTATGGCCGACTGGTCAACGACTTGCGTTGTATTCCCGAGATGCAGGCGCTCGGCGCGCCGGTGGTGTTCGATGCGACGCACAGCGTGCAGGAGCCGGGCGGCTTGGGTTCGGCTACCGGCGGAAACCGGCGGATGGTCGAGCCGCTGGCCCGCGCCGCGGTCGCCGTGGGCACCGATGCCCTGTTCTTCGAGACCCACCCCGACCCGGACCATGCCAAGAGCGACGGCCCGAACATGGTCCCTCTGCACGAGTTCGGTCCCATGCTCGCTCGACTGGTCCGACTTCGCCACGCCGTGGAGCATCTCGAGGACTCCCCAGAGGCCCTTTTGAAATGGGATCGCCGTGAATCACGAGCCACAAGCCAATAGCGACCGGACAAAAGGCACACCGACGCGCTCGCCCCGATGGGTCGGGATCGCGATCGTGGGCCTCGCCTTGCTTGCGGGGGTCCTGACCGTGGTGGCCGGATGCGGCAAGTCGCGCCCCAGCCGGCGCACCGTGGCCAATCCCGAGGACGTCCACCGGCAGACCAACCAGTTGTTCGTCTACGCCATTGAACACATCAGCCGGGACCAGAACTACGACGCGGGCGAGGCATTCCTCCAGGCCATGGACCGGCTGGATCAATGGGTCCGCCAGCAGGGCCCCCCGCCCGATTGGAAGCTCGATCCCTTGGCCGCGCCGCTGTTCGCGGCATTTGGCGAGTTCTTCACGGGGATCAAGCCGATCCACGCGCAGTTGACCGAGGCGCGCACCGCCCTGGAACTGAAAGCCGTCGCGCGCCAATTGGAACGCGTGCCCGACCGCCTCGAGGAACTCAGCCGTCGCAGGAACCTGGCCGATCTGGAGGCGCTCGGGCAGCAGTACGAGCAAACGAACCGGAACATCGAGACGGCGGTCAAGCAAGGCGGCGACGCCACGCAGCGCGAAGAACTCGACGCGCGGATCGTCGAGGCTTTTCTCAAGCGACTGAAGGACCCGAAGAAACAATCGCGATTCAAGGAACTGGTGGCGGTGGCCCAGTTGCTCGATGATCCGTCGCGATTGACCGACGTGCTTCGACTGGGCGAACTCGGGCTGCGCCTCGAATCGCTCCGGCAACCCGATCCGAACGAACCCGCCGAACTCGTCGCGCAGTTCGACGATACGGCGCAGCGGTTCCTTCGCGGAGCGCCTCCGACCAAGTTGCTCGTCGAGCTGCGGTTTCTCGTCGAGCAGATGAAGGACCTCGGGCGGATGAAGGACTACGTCGAGCTGTTGGCCCTGGTCCGCGTGCTGGACACCCTGGCCGAACAGCTTCGGACGACGGCGAACCGGGCCAACCGCGACGATCTGCGGGGCCTGGCGATGCGGTTCGCGGCGGCCGGCCGAAAACGCGACCTCGAGGCGCTGCGCGTGCTCGAAGGCGAGTTGGTGTCGCTGGCCCGGCCGCACGATTTCGACGATCTGGCCGCGCTGGGCCCTCGCCTGCTCGAGGCCGCCGCCGGTCTGGCCCAACTCGGCCGAAAGGCCGCGGAACACGCGGGCCCGACGCGATTGGAAAGCCTCAAGGCGATGGCCCCGTACTGCGAGCAACTGGGCGAGCGAGTCAAGCAGGTCGTCGCCGACATGCGGCAGATGACCCAAACGGCGGCCGCCAAGGCCGAACGCCAAGCCCTCGCGACACGGTTGACCGAATTGACCGATCGGTTCGACGATCTGGCCGAACGCGTCGCGACGCTGCATGGCGAGTTGGAATATCTTTCGGGCGTCGAGCAGCGGCAGTTCTACCCGCAAGACCAGTCGGCCTTTCGCGAGGCCGTGTTTCTCCGAGATTTGTCGCGTTGGATCCGCGGGGACGAGGTTGACGACGTCGCCCGGGCCAAACGCATCTTCGACTGGACCGTGCGCAACATCCAGTTGGAGGAGACGCCCGCCCCCGCCAGCGGCGTCGTGCGCGTTCCGCAATTCCCGCTGGAAACGCTCTTTCTGGGACGGGGAACCGTGATCGAGCGGGCCTGGGTGTTCGTGCTGTTGGCCAGGCAGCAGGGCATCGACGCGGCGATGCTGGGGATCCCAGAGCCGGGCGAGGGCGCCGCGCAGGGGGTACGGACGTGGGCGGTGGGCGTGTTGAGCGAGGGTGAGATCTACCTGTTCGAGCCGCGTCTGGGCTTTCCCGTTCCGGCCAAGGAGGGCGTTCACCGCGGCCCGGACGGCGTGTTGGACTTCCGCCCGGCCACGTTGGCCCAGGTGGCGGCCGACGACAGCCTGCTGCGCCAGCTCGATCTGGGGACGGACCGGCCCTATCCGCTCAAGGCCTCGCAACTCCAGAAGGTGGTGGCGCTGATCGACGACTCGCCGTCGTATCTCACGCAACGCATGAAGCTCGTCGAGTCGCAGTTGACCGGCGAGGACCGCATGGTCTTGACCGCCTCGCCCTCGGCCCAGGCCGGCCGCTTCAAGGCCGCCAAGCACGTGGGCGAGGTCCGGCTGTGGAACGTCGCCTACCAGACCCTTCTCGTACGGTGGGTTCTCGGTCCGGTGCTGACCGAGTGGCAACGCCGGGTGTTCGCCCCGTTCCAGGCCCCGTCGCTGGTCCAAGGGCGATGGATCTCCTCGACGGTCGAAGAGCCCGTCGCTCCGTTGTTTCTCAAGGCCAACCCGAAGCAAAGCGAGCAGGTGCAGCGACGCGCGCGCACCAGCACCGAGATGCGGCGCGAGGCCCCGCCCGCCGTGCCGCTGGGACAAGGGCGCACCCTGCACTTGCGGGGCCAATTGTCGGGCGAGTCGAGCGCGGCCCATTTCTACCAGATGGCTCGCCCCTCCGAACGCGAGTTGGGACTGCACCAGGGCCTGTCGGCCGACGCAAAGGCCCTGTATCTCGAAGCCAAACAGAATGCCAGCTACTGGCTAGGCTTGGCGGCTTTCGACCAGCAGAACTACCCCTCCGCGATCGACTACCTGCTGACACGCACGCTGGCGGCCTTTCCCGGTACGCCGTGGACCCCCGGGATTCGATACAACCTCGGCCGCGTCTACGAGGCACAAGGGCAAGCATTCAAGGCCGCCCAGCAGTACCGTCAGAACACCGAAGCACCCGATGCTCATGGGAACCTGCTGAGGGCTCGGTGGCTTGAGGGGCTGGCCCGCGCGTCGGGCGAGAAGCCCGCAGAGGCGAAACCGGGCGAAGAACTTCCTGGACTGCCTGCGTTGCCTGCTTTGCCCAATAAGCCGGCATCTAAACCCGCCGAGCAGAAGGCACCGCCGGCTTCAAAGAAATAGATGGCCACTTGGAGGGGAGCTTGCGTACAAGCTGTTTTTCCCCTTTGAAGGTGGGTGGTCGTCTTGCTTTTCCGGAGCTGCAACCGCAAGGTGCGGCAAGCGTCTTGCCGAGTCGCGATGATCGGACCGCGACTTGGCCAAGTATTCCGATACATTCCGACCTGTTTTATGCTTCCGGGGGCGCGTTTCAGCTCTTGCGGGTTTCGGCAGGTAGTTTAGGGGGTTGGGTTGGCGGAGGAACGCACATCCGGGGCGATTTGTGGAGATACTTGCTCAACCGGTCGTCGTCACTCAGCGTCACGCAGCGCGGCGGTCCGAACCTGGAGAATCGCCTCGGCACCCTCGGGATGGTTCCAAGACATCTCGGTCTTTTTCCCTGGGAATCCCTTCTCTGCTCCACGCCAATACGCGCGCAAAAGCTGGTATGCATCCTCTTGCGCCGCAAGTGCCGAACCCGCCTTGCTTTGCCTGCCGGTCGGCCCTATAATCGCCGCCCGCCTCGGGGACGGATCCCGCAGTCTTCGCTGCCCCTACGGCGAGACGTCACATCAAAGGCCACCCCGATCAGGTGGTCCTCGGGAGCAAGGATGCCATTCTGAGCCGGAGCGATTCGATTTCGCCGGATTGCCCCCTGCGCGCGGGCAAAGGAACGCGCGACGGCGCGATTGCGCGCGGAACCCAAGCTCCTCGGGCCCATGCCCATCTCGACGCAACTGCTGCCAAGCGCCTGTTGAGACGAGACTTCGCGTCAGGCGGCTTGTCTTGTGAGGTTCCACTTCCGAAAACCAGTCTTCGGTCGCTCTGGGCCGTCCTTGCCATGCTCTTGGCAGGCTCTTCGGCCGTGGCCCAGGTCGATTTGCCCGACGCCGCGGAATCGGAGCCGATCGTCATCACGGCCCCGACCGCGCACCGATGGACCGAGGGAAGCTACGAGGTTTGGGTGCTTTCGGGAAATTGCCGCATCGAGCAAGGGCTGAGTTTTGCTCAAAGTCGCGATGCGGTGCTCTGGGTCGACCGAGCCACGGCTCTCGACTCACGGCGGAGCAAGGTGATTGCTTATCTTGAGGGCGACGTGACGGTCGATGTCCGCCGCGAGAACGCCCGGGCCAAGCTGACCGAAAAGCGATGGATGGGCCGGTTCTTCACCTCGGCTGCCGTGCAGGTTCACGTCCCCCAGGTCAGCGGTCCGCCGCCGACGCCCCCGCCCGTGTATCAACGTGCCGATGCCTATCGCAAGGCGAGCATCGATCCCGCAGTGCAGCGGACGCAGTATCAAGAGCCGCCGGGCGGCGCGGCAACAGGCATCACCGAGACGTTGCCTCCGGGCACGCGGCGCATCCGGGCCTTCCAACGCAGCGACGTGCCCGTGCAAGTGCAGTGGTTTCCCGACCGGCAGACGAACCAGTGGGTCGCGGTAATCGACGGTGGGGTCAATGTCGTGATCGACGGCGTGATGGTCGACACCTCGCGCGGTCCGTTGCCGCTGGGGTCGCTCGATATCTCGACCGACCGACTGGTGTTATGGACGGCCGGCGTGGAAGAGCCGGACCTTACGGGCGGGAAGCTCCAGTCGCAGGATGTGCCGCTGGAACTCTACTTGGAGGGGAACATCGTCTTTCGCCAGGACGAGCGCATCATCTACGCCGACCGCATGTACTACGATGTGCGCAATCAGGTCGGCACGGTGCTGGGGGCCGAGCTGCTCACCCCCGTGCCCGAGTACGAGGGGCTCTTGCGGTTCCGTTCGGAACTGCTTCAACAACTTGGCCCCAACCGGTTCTTCGCCCAGAATGCGTTCGTCACGTCGAGCCGGATGGGGCAGCCGGGCTATCGTCTTCAGGTCGGATCGGCGACCTTCGAGGACCAGGCAGTTCCGCGGATCGACCCTCTGACAGGGACCCCGCAACTCGATCCTCGCACCGGCGAGCCCTTGGTCGAGCACCAGCGCCTGGCCACGGCGCGAAACAACGTGCTCTTTCTCGACGATGTGCCGGTGTTCTACTGGCCCTATATCGCCACCGACCTTCGCGAGTCGTCGTACTACCTCCGCCGCATCCGCTTCCGCACCGACAACATCTTCGGCTTCCAGGTGCTCACGAATTGGAGCGCGTATCAGCTCCTCGGAATCCGCAACCGGCCCGCCGGCACCGATTGGGACTTCAGCTTCGACTACCTCAGCGAGCGCGGGTTCGGCCATGGAACCGATTTCACCTACGACCGCGACGAATTCCTGGGCATTCCGGGACGGGCCCAGGGGATGATCGACTACTGGGGCATCGACGACCACGGTTCCGACACGCTGGGCCGGGATCGCAAGGACATCCCGCTCGAAAAGGACTACCGTTTCCGGCTGTTCGCGCAACACCGCCAGATGCTCGAGGGCGACGTGCAACTGACGGGCGAGGTGGGGTGGATCAGCGACCGGAACTTCCTCGAGCAGTATTTCGAGCGGGAATGGGACGAACTGAAGGACCAGTCCACCGGCTTGGAGCTGAAGAAACTCGTCGATAACGCGTCGTGGAACCTCGCGATCGACGGGCGGCTGAACAGCTTCTTCGCCGAGACGAACTGGCTGCCGCGGTTCGATCATTTTCTGCTCGGCGAGTCGCTTCTGAACGACGTGCTCACATGGCACGAGCACACGAGCCTGGGATTCGCGCAGTTCAAGACCGCCCGGCCTCCCGAAGACCCGGCCGAGTTGGCCCGGTTCCGTTTCCTGCCGTGGGAAGTGTCGCCGGGCGGGCTGCCGCTGGACACGCAAAGCGAACGCCTGATCACGCGGCACGAGATCGACTGGCCTTTCCAGCTTGGGCCGGTCAAGGTCGTGCCGTACGCGCTGGGCGAGCTGGCGCACTGGGGCGAAGACCGCTCGGGCGACGACCTTCAGAGGGCTTATGGCCAGGTCGGCATGCGCGCGAGCCTGCCGGCATGGCGGGTCGATCCCACGGTCGAGAGCGCCCTGTGGAACGTCCACGGGCTGGCCCACAAGGTCGTCTTCGACGCCGAGTTCGCTCTGACCGACGTCACCCAGAATCTCGATCAACTGCCGCTTTACGATCCGTTGGACGACAACTCGATCGAGGCATTTCGCCGGCGATTCATCCCCAACACCTTCCCGGGGCCCATGATCCCCCCGCAATTCGACGAGCGGGCCTACGCCGTGCGCACCGGCATGGCCGGTTGGGTCACCGCGCCGAGCATGGAGATCGCCGAAGACCTGATGGCCTTCCGGCTGGGCATGCGCAACCGGTGGCAGACGAAGCGCGGCGGGCCGCTCCATCAGCGCATCATCGACTGGATCACGCTCGACACGAATCTCGTGCTGTTCCCCAAGCCCGACCGCGACAATTTCGGCGAAGTGCTGGGACTGGTCGACTACGACTTGCGCTGGCAGGTCGGCGACCGCCTGGC
>JANLFZ010000301.1 GCA_024653385.1 Thermoguttaceae bacterium
CCCAACTGCCCGCGATGCCCCCACCTTTTGAGGAGCCACCCCCGCCATGACGCAATCGCCTTTGCTTTCTCGCCGCCGTCTTCTGGTCCACGCCGTGGCTGGCGGAGTCTCGTTGCCCTACCTCGTGCCGCGCACGGTTCTCGCAGCGCCCGGCAAACCTGGGGCGAATGAACGAGTGACGATCGGCGTGATCGGCACTGGCGGCCGGGCACGCCTGTTGATCGACCAGTTGCCCGAGTCGGGCCAGATTGCCAGCGTGTGCGACTGCTACCTGAGGCGGGCCGAGGAAGCCGCCAAACAGAAACAGGCCCGCTGGCGCATCCATCAGGACCATCGGCGTCTGCTCGACGAGAAGGATATCGACGCGGTGCTCGTGGTGACTACCGACCACGGCCGCGTTCTGCCGTCGATCCATGCGTGCCAGGCCGGCAAGGATGTTTACGCCGAGAAACCGCTGACCCTAACGATCCGCGAGGGCCGGGTGCTGGTCCAGGCGGTGCGCAAGTACGGCCGCGTGTTCCAGGTGGGCAGCCAACAGCGCTCGATGGAGATGAACCGCTTCGCCTGCGAGTTCGTGCGCAGCGGGGGCATCGGCAAGATCAAGCTGGTGCAAGGCATCAACTACACCGGCCCGAACCGCTATCAGGGCCTTCCCGAGCAGCCCATCCCCGAGGGCCTCGACTGGGACCGCTGGCTCGGCCAGGCCGAGATGCGTCCTTACAACGCCGCCTTGCACTTCGGGTGGATGGGGTGGCGCGACTTCTCCGGGGGCGAGATGACCAATTGGGGGGCCCACGGCCTGGATCAGATCCAATGGGCCCTCGGCATGGACGACAGCGGTCCGGTCGAGATCTGGCCGGTGACGCCGGGTCCCAACGGCAAGGTCTCCTACCGATACGCCAACGGCATCGAGGTCCGGCTCGAGCTGGAGAAAGGCCCGCACGGCGGGGCGATTTTCACGGGCGACCACGGCAAGATCGAGATCAACCGGAACAAGTTCACGACGAACCCGAAGGACCTGGTCAAGAATCCGCCGCCTGAGCACCTGGCCGACAAGTGGCGCGACGAAGTGGCCCTGTGGCAGGCCCGCTACCACATGGAGAACTGGATCGACTGCATCAAGACGCGGCAGCGGCCGGTCGCCGATGTCGAGATCGGCCACCGCTCGATCACCGTGTGCCACCTGGCGAACATCGCGCGCGAACTCGGGCGCCGGCTCCAGTGGGATCCGCAAAAGGAGCAGTTCGTGGGCGACGACGAGGCCGATCGCTACCTCAGCCGCCCGCGCCGCAAGGGCTACGAATTGCCCGAGGTCGTCTGACAGCCGGCATTTGTCCGCTTGGACTCCCCGGGCCGCTGGCGTGTCTACGAGGCGGCCCCGGCGTTTCCACCCGAGTGGCCTCGTCGAACGCACCGCCCGCGGCATCGACCTTCCATGAGCAACTCCGCGACGGTCGGCCCGCGCCTTTTTATGACCGCAGCAATGAAAGCGGCGTGGTGGTGATCCTGCCCGGGGGACAAGCCAACCTGGCCTTTGTCCGCCTTCTGGCCGAGGAATCGCGATCCGGGCGTGACCTTGCCCTCGACGACCTGCTCATGCTGAACGCCCTATGGCAGGACCGACGGCGGAGCACGGCGGAGGCCGCCCGCCTTACCCAGAAGCCCGAAACCGACGCCCGAGCCGTGTTGAATCGCCTCGTCGAGATTGGTCTTGTCGAGTCGCGGGGCGAGCGGAAAGGGCGAACCTGGCACCTCTCGGCCACGACCTACCGCCGCTTGGGAAAGCCAGCCGCCTACGTCCGCCAGCGCGGTTTCGAGCCGCTCCGGCAGGAACAGATGGTGTTGCAGTACGTCGGCAAGCATCGCTCAATGAAGGGCACGCGATATGGACCGCCGATGGCGTGATCGCTCGCGCGTGATCGAAAATCGCACGCGCGCGAATAATCCAAGCAAAATCCGCGCACCGTGGGCGTATTTCCGTTCCTCGCGGCAACTTCCGGCATAGCAACTGATTTGCGCGTTACATCGCTGTCCGCCGAACGCAGCGGGACGTTTGCAGAAGGCACGGAACTCCACGCCACAATCCCCCCGAACCTGGAGGGGCAGGGGCCATGGCCAATAAGAAAAAGCCGACCGCGCCGGTTCCACCACGCCGCATGGGCCGAAGCAATCCGCTTATCCGCGGCCAACACGTGCTTCTCGACGCCGATCTGACGTCCTTCACGCGCCGCTTGAATCTCGCCGATCGCCGTGCGTTCACGGCCCCCCTTTCGGACCCACCGGCACGACCCAGACGCGCTCGATGGCTTCGGCCAGCGTCGGCTTGTCGGTCTGCACCTCGACGACCACTCCAGCGGTGTAGGGTTCCGCGGCGGGGAAGCACTGTTCGCGGGGGCGGGTCTGGCCCTGGGCAAGCGTCAGGCTCACGGGGTCACCCCACGGCACCCAGGTGTAGTCGCCCTTGCCCTCGCGCTCTTTGGGAGGCAACCGCAGCCAGTCGGCCAGGTTCGTGATGCCGGAAACGCTCCGGACTTCCTTCAGTTCCCCCGTCGCCCGGAAGATGAAAGACACTCGCGCTTTCGGGTCTTTCAGCACCGCGCCGCATCGGTAGAGCGTCCCTGCCACGACCGGCGCGGGCGTGCTGGTCCCAATGGTCTGGCCGCCGACCGATCTCGCTTGCCAGCGGTCCGGCTTGTCTTTGCCCAGCGTGCACAGCCTCGCGTCGGGGTTCTCGACAATGTTCCCGGGCGGATCGGTCGGCGCCAAGGGAAAGTCGACCTTTGCCACTTTGCCGACCTCCAAAGTCACCGGCTCCGAAACTTGCATCTGGGAGGCGGTCCGGTAGGCCAGCACGTGGTAAGTGCCCGCCGGCAGATTCCGAAACCGATACGTGCCCTGCCATCCCGCTCCGTTGGATTTTTGCGGTGAAGACACCGCCAGCGTGCAGTAGTCGGTGTTCAGCAGCACGACGCGCGCCCCGAGGTCGTTGTAGAAGGGAAACGCCTCCGCCGTTACCGTGCCTTCCAGTCCCGCGCCTTCCGGCTGCGGCGCCAACCCGAGCGTGAACATCGTGTAGAGAACGTCGGCACAGACGCGGGCGGTTTCCAAGGCCGACTCCAACAAGATCGGCTCCAGCTTGTCACGATCCGGCCACACCGCCATGCCGCGGTCAGCACGCTGCCTGGAGAATGCGATCAAGCCCTCGACCCGTTTGCGCAGACCATCGCGCGCCTCTTGGTCGGTCTTGCCCAGCAGCCGCGCCTGGTAGCCGGGGATGCGGATGATCTCCTCCGCCCGCATTTTCCGGAATACCTCCATGGCGATGCCGTGCGGGCATTTCGGGTTGGCGTGAGGCGGAGCGCCGATGTCCTGGATGTAGTGCAACAGCGGCCCGATCTGCCGACACGCGTTGACCGGCGTTTCTGTGCGAAGCGCCTGAAGCGTTCGCCAATAATGCGGCTCGATGGCCTCCGACACTTGCGGCACCGCGTGCCCTACACGCTGCGGCAGGGCGCGGATGAGCACGTAATCGTCGGCGTAGAACGACTTCAAGGGACGCGCGTTGGTCAATTCCGGCAATACCCGCCACTGGGCGCCGGCCATGAACGGATAGCAGAGGTCCGGCAGTATCGAACAGTCGACCAGCACCTCGTGGAGATTCTCCCTCCCCAACGCCTGCTCCCATCGCGCCCTTTCGGGCAGCGCCTCCACGGCGGCCTTCGCGATCTCCCGGTGCGGCTCCCAAGCGGGCGCAATGGCGGGCCTTGTCAGGTTGGCCAAAACGATACCCAACCACCAGACAACCCGTCCCTTTCTTCCCATGGCGTACCCTCCGACGGTCAGAATCCGAGATCTTCCCCGTGGTGGATGGCCAGGCCGATCTGCTCGACGTGGCCGCGGCGGCCGTTATACCACAGCAGCCAGCGGTTGTCGTCAAGAATCGCAAACGGCTTGTAGCAGGCGTCAGCGTCCCACGCGCCGCCAGTGGGCCGGATGATCGGGTTGGCCGGATGCCGCTGCCAGCCGGTAACCCCATCTCGGGAGCGGGCGATGCCGATCTGCGCGTGGGCCACGTCGCGAAAACCGACGTAGAACATCACATGCCAGCCGCCATGCCGCACCACCTGGCACGCGGTGACTTTGTGTTGTTCCCACTCGGTCTTTGGATCGGCAGCGAAGATCGGATTCGATTTCCACTTCTTCCACCTCAGGCCGTCGGGACTGGTCGCGTAGCCAATGGCGTCCGGCTCGTATTGCTCACCGCCGGAATACCACATCCGGAACTGCGCCCCCGCGTCATCCCAGATGACGTGCGGGCACATGACGGCGACTTTCTCCCACGGCGATTCGGGGGAAAGCACCGGCTTGTTGCTCATCCGCTTCCAGGTCTTGCTGTCCGCACTCGTGGCGTAGCCGATCCACGAATGGCCGCGCGCCTGTCCGGTATAAAACATGTGATACCCGTCGCCGCGTCTGACCACAACGGGACGGTTGATATCGTCTTCCCAACCGCTGGCTTGGTTTGGGCCGAGCACAATCACGGGCTCGCCCCAGTGGATGCCGTCCTTGCTCTCGACCAGCGCGATGCTCTTCCTCGGCCGCCACGAGAACCACATGCGGAACGTGTCGCCCTCCTTGAGCAGCGCCACGTCGAAACAGGTACCCAGTGAACCGCCCAAGACCGGATTGCCGGTCCATCCGACCCATCCGGCAGCAGTCGACCGGTCTTGTTCGAGCCTTCCGGGCTCCGGGCCGGCGGGCGACGGACGGGGTGAAGGGGCGGGTCCTTGGTTGGTCCGATCCAACTGGGAATCCTGTTCCGTTGTGCTTGTCCGCTCGCCAGGGTTTCCGAGGCCCACCTGTTGGGCCGCTTGGATGGCCGTCTGGACGATCGTTTCCCCAGCACCTGGGGCCAGCCAGGACCATGTCCCCGGGCCAATCTCATAGCCCCCGATGCGAAATGCCTCTCGGGAGCATAGATACCCTAGATGGCTTCGGGAGCATTCGGCCAGGATCAGGTTGCCGCCCAATGTCCGCCGCACATCCTCGCCCAATACACAGAACAATTCCCCGGGAAACGAGATGAATCCCACCTCACCCACCCGGAGGACCTGGACCGGCCCCTCCTGCACCAAAGGCATGGCTTCCACGGCCAGGATTTCTCGAATCCCTTGCAGCTTCCGCAGCGGATGCCGGGGGTCTTCCGGCAGGAGACCGGTGCTGTCTGCCTTGGCACATTCAGCCTCCGTCCGCTTCTCTTCCGCCCGGAGGGCGGCCGGATCGGGTATCTCCTGGCGTTGCACTCTTGCCTGAGCGATCCGGCCCCGGATGGGCCCACCCGCCACCGGCGTCCCACCGCCCCGAATCAGGCCGATGGCTTTCTCTGCCAAGGCAAAGCCCATCCTTTGGCAGTCCCGGTCATTGCGAGTATCGCCAGCCGCAGGGTTTATGTCCCCACAGGGGCCATTGATGTAAAGGCACGCGAAATCCCGCCCAAACGCGGTTTCGACCTCGCGGCAGGCCACGCCGCAATAATCCGCGGAAATCAGCGGGGCGGTCTGCATGATCACCGGATGGGCGGCAAAATGCATCACGGCTCCAAGCGGCCGTTGCTCGGCATCCGCCGCCCAAAGCACCCGAAGCGTCTCGTCCACCGCCGTAGCACGTGCGCGAACTTCCACCTCCAACGGGCCGTGCTTCGTCTCATACTGCTGGACATATCGAATCCGCCGGTTGACCGCCCACCCGGCACACGGGATCTGGCCCCAGCGAAGGCTGCCCGGCTGCATCGTTCGCAGGGCCTCCCCGGCTGCTTCGGTTAACTGCTCTACCAATCGGTCGACCCACCAGCCGGCCACCCGCCGAGGCCCAATCCGCAGGGTATCCGGCGCCGTGTGCGTATGGGTGCAACTGAAAAACACATGCTCCTCCGATATCCCGTATCGCTTGCGGACTTCGGCGGCGCACCGGTTGCCGAAACCCACCGCGTCCCCAAACAAGTCACAAGCGAAGATTACGGCCTTGGTCTCTCCAAGAGCTACCGCCATCACCCGGGCGCAGAGCGGATCATGGATCTGTCGATAGGCCTTGGACCGCTCCCAGCGAAACCCCAGAATGGGAATAGAAAGATCCTTCTCGGGGAGCACCGGCGGACTGATATCTCGCTTGGCAAAACCGACCCGCAGTTGGCCGGGAGGCGGCGCAGCCCATGCGGACTCGGCCTGCCTCGTTTGCATTGCTGCCAACTCGAATAACGCCAGGAGAGCAAGAAGCACGCTTTTCCGCCAGGACGGCCAATGTGAGTTCTTCATCCCTTTGGCTCCATTTTCTTCAGCTCATGCCAAGTCGTTGCATGAGTTCCTTGCGGCCTTTCTCGTAGGAGGGGTTGTTGACTGGGCTCCGGCCACAGCCATCCGTCCACACAGACAAGTGATCTTCCTGCGCCCCGAACGGGAAACGGCACACGGCCAGCGTGCTCGGTATCCGCCGAAGAATCAGCCGGTAGAGTTCCCGGCCGTTGAGCGTATCGCCGAAGCGCAGGCCCAGTATCCGCAACATGCGGAGATCCCGCAGTTGATTGGTAAGCCCCCCGTGGCCAAGCACGTGGATGCAACCCTCGGTCACCGGATCTCGGCCTGGGCAGGGCGCGCAGACCGTCCACGGCACACCCTCGCCCAGGGTAATCCGCGCCTCCGGGTCTTTCAGAACCAGTTCCAGTAGCTCCGGGAGATTATCGCAGGGATAGCCGGCCTTGGAGTCCAGCGTGTAGAGATCGTCGGGACACGGCGGGCGAGCGCCGCCTCCATACTGGCAGACCGCGCAGAGCAAGATATGCGGTTTGACCGGAATGCCGGCCTTCTTGGCCCGATACATCGCCGCCAGCGATTCCTTCTTGGCCTTGCTCAGATCTTCCACAGTCCGCGGCGGAACGAGCACAACGGTCTTTTTCCCACTGGCTTTCTCTTTCGCATGAGCCGTCGGATATGCCATTCCACAGGACCTCTCGCACAGCGCGAGCTGGGTGGCCCGCCCTTGTTCGTAATAGCCCTTGTCAGCCTTGGGACAACCCTTCCATGCCTCGGAACCTGCCCCTTCACTGCCGCAGATGTCCCGCACCGTGGGGATCGCGTCCAACAGGTGATTGACCAGAATTCTGGCCGGCAGGGTAATGCCGGGCGGCACTTGCAGCCGGTAAAGGATGTCCAAATCGCGCTTCTTGTTGAACTCGCTTCCTTCCGGCGTGTCTTCGTCGGGACCGGAAGTCTGGAAGCCGAATACCTCCCGCAGGTTGCACCGCAGGGTGATGGCGGTATGGGGATTGCTGCTGATCTGCTCGATAAGCGGTTTCAGTCTTCCGGCCTTGGCGCCCGTCGGGTCCTCGCCCAAAGAACAGACCACACAGAGAAGCTGGTATGGCCTGGCGGTGATCCTCGGCCATTTGTCGGGGTCTTGCTCGCCGCCGGCGGCGCGGTCGGCCGCGCGTGACGCGAGCTCAGGGTCGACGCCCCGCTCAAAGCGGATTGACGCCTCGGAGATCAGGCCGAGACGGCGGCTCGTGCGGCTGATCGAGGCCGGGTCGAAACACGCGGCCTCCAGC
>JANLFZ010000302.1:0-7145 GCA_024653385.1 Thermoguttaceae bacterium
GGGGCAACGGCTGGGGCCGTCGCGCCCACCCCGCGCCCGACCGCCCGGGAACCGCAAACCCCGTCCTTCCCCGACCCCGCCTGCGCGATCCGGCTGCACGAGGTCACGCCCGAGACCGGAATCGAGTTCATTCACACCGACGGCAGCAGCGGACGCCGCTACGTGGTCGAAGCGATGTCGACGGGCATTGCCACGTTCGACTACGACGGCGACGGGCTGGTGGACATCTACTTCCCCAACGGCGCGCCCTTGCCGGGCTGCGCCGCCGGCACGGCGCCCCGGCACGCGCTGTACCGAAACCTCGGTGGCTGGAAATTCCGCGACGTCACCGAAGAGGCCGGCGTGGCCTCGACCGCCTACGGCATGGGCGTCACGGTCGGCGATTACGACAACGACGGCGACCCCGACCTCTATCTGAGCAACTTCGGCGACAACGTGCTGTACCGCAACAACGGCGACGGCACGTTCACCGACGTGACGCACCAGGCCGGCGTGGCGCGCGGCGGGCAGCGGATCGGCGCCGGCGTCTGCTTCCTGGATGCCGACGGCGATGGCGACCTGGACCTGTACGTGGGCAACTACATCGACCTCGACTGCGCGACCCACGTGCCCCGCACCGAACGGGGTTTTCCGGCCTACCCCTCCCCGCGCGACTACAGCCCCGTGCCCGACACCTTCTACCGCAACAACGGCGACGGCACCTTCACCGACGCCAGCCGCGAATCGGGCATCGCCGCGCACGCCGGACGGTCGATGGGCATGACCTGCGCCGACTTCGACAACGACGGCGACACCGACGTGTTCATCTGCAACGACGTGATGGAGAACTTCCTCTTCCGCAACGACGGGAAAGGACACTTCGACGAGATCGCCGTGGTCGCCGGCGTGGCGATGAATGTGCAGGGCGAACTGGTGGCCAACATGGGCGTCGACGCCGCCGACTACGACCAGGACGGCCGGCTCGATTTCTACACAACCAACTACCAAGGCCAGTTGCCCATGCTCTTCCGCAACTTCGGCGACGGCGTGTTCCAGGACGTCACCTCGACGACCGGCGCGGGCTCGTCGCTGTTGCCCTATGTCAATTGGGGCGCCGGCTTCGTCGATCTCGACAACGACGGCCACCGCGATCTCTACATCGCCAACGGCCATACCGAAGACAATATCGAACTGCGCGACCGCAGCACCTGGTACAAGTGCCCCAACGTGGTGCTTTGGAACACGGGCAAGGGCCGGTTCGTGGATGTTTCGAAGCAGGCCGGTGACGGCCTGCTGCCCGTGGCCGCCAGCCGGGGCGCCGCCTTCGACGACCTCGACAACGACGGAGACATCGACGTCGTGGTGCTCAACTCCCGCCAACGGCCGACCGTCTTGCGCAACATGCTGAGCGAGTCGCATTGCGCGAGGCACTGGCTTCAGGTTCGGCTGATCGGCCGGCGCACCAACCGCGACGGCGTCGGCGCCCACGTGACCACCATCGCGGGCGACCTGCGGCAACTCGACGAGGTCCATAGCGGCCGGAGCTACCAGAGCCACTGGGGGTCGCGACTCCACATAGGCTTGGGCCGACACGAGCGCATCGATCGGGTGGAAGTCCGTTGGATCGGCGGAAGCGCTGAAATCTTCGACAATCTCGAGCCCGACCGGTTGGTTACACTCGTCGAGGGGGAGGGAAGGCCCGCAGACGTTCATCCGGGGACTTCCCAGACTCGGTAGGGCCTGCCCATTCCTCGCGGTCCCGCGCCCAAATGCCCGGCGGCGCCTTTACAACGGACCCGCCTGCGGCTCAAATGCCGGTGGGTTGACCTTCGGGCTTGCGAAAGGAATAAGTTCCGCAAACATCAGTAATCGAGGAGGCTTCCATCGCATGTCGGAAATGCAGATCGGCGTCAATCTGGAGTTCATACGCAGTTCAGACAAAGGGTTCCGCTACGGCATCGAGACCGCGGCCCGGTTGGGTTACAAGTTCGTCGAGCCGTGCGTGGCCACCGGCTACGACCTGCTCGCCCTGGCCGGGTACTACCATATGCTCTCGATGGAGGACGATCCCCTGGAGGTCAAGGGGTGGCTCGACGAACTCGGATTGAAGTGCTCGGCCGTCAGTGCCCACAGCCCGCTCATGCGACCCGAAGTGAGCATTCCCTACCTGACGAAGGCGATCCGATTTGCGGATGGGCTGGGGGCCCCCGTGGTGACCACGGATGAGGGAATCAAGCCCCATTGGATGTCGGAGAGAGAGGCGTTCGACATCATGCGGTACACGATCCGCCAAGTGATGATGGTCGCCGAGCGGTACGGCATCGCGGTCGGCCTCGAGCCCCACCAGCAGTTGACGGTCCGAAAAGACACATTCCTGCGGATTCTCGAACTGTCGGATAGCCCCTGCTGGAAAGTGAACTGGGACACCGGCAATTTCTACCTCGGCGGCAAGGACGACCCCTACGACGCGCTCGACGCGGTCGCCGATCGGCTCTGCCACCTCCACGCCAAGGACATCAGCATCCAGCAGTCCCGGTCGGAACGCGGCCAGACCACCGGAACCCCGGTGGGGTGCGCCTGCGGCGAGGGGGAAGTAGACTGGCGCCGGGTGATCGATATCCTCCGCCGGCACGGTTACCGCGGTGTCCTGTGTGTCGAATGCGGGACGATCGACCAGGCCGAACGCAGCTTGAAATACCTCCGCAGTCTGTTAGACTCGTCCAGTGGGGACCCTCGCGCCTGACGGGTCTCGGGGGGCTGGCGAGGTCCATCCGCGGCGGTTACCATAGGGGTTTTTGGGTAGGCACGCACCTGGTACGAACGGGAGGCATCCATGCCCGAACCGGCAGAGTTGTACGACGCCATTGTGACCGGCAACGCGAAGAAGGCCGAAGAGGTGACCAAGGCGGCGCTCGAGGCCAACGTCAATCCCACCGAGTTGCTCGGCAAGTACATGATCCCGGCGATGGACGAGGTCGGGAAGCGATTCGAGTGCAACGAGTACTTCGTGCCCGAGCTGCTGATCGCTGCCCGGGCCATGAAGACCGCCCTTGCGCTGTTGACGCCCAAGCTGGCCGAGGCAGGGGCCAAGGCCGCCGGCCGAGTCGTCATCGGCACGGTCCAGGGCGACCTGCACGACATCGGCAAGAACCTCGTCGCGTCGATGCTCGAAGGGGCCGGCTTCAAGGTGGTCGATCTGGGCGTGGACGTTCCGGCGCAGAAGTTCGTCGAGGCGGCCAAGGAGCAGGAAGGCTCGATCGTCGCCATGTCGGCCCTGTTGACGACGACGATGACGCAGATGCGCTCGGTGCTCCAGGCCCTCGAGGCCGCGGGGTTGCGCCGGAAAACCAAGGTGATGATCGGCGGAGCCCCCATCACCCAGCAGTACTGCGACGAAATCGGCGCCGACGGCTACAGCGACAACGCCAGCGGGGCCGTCGCCCTGGCGCGCCGACTCGTCGGCGTGGCGTGAACATCCTTCAAGGGAGACCGCATGACGAACCTCTGCTGACGAAGTGCGACACCCCGACGGGGTTCGCGCTTCGTCACGCGCTGGCGGCATGGTCCGAGGGTATTCGACCTCGGGCCGTTCGACATTCCGTTACGTAATCCCCACCCCACCTCCCCGCACCGAAGGCCTCTTTGCCCGTGGCTCCCTTGACACCCGGCGTCTCGCTGCGCGACATGCTCGGCAGCGAGCGGTTTTACTATGGGGCAGAAGTCGTCACATCGCGCGGATTCCCCGCCCAGGGCGAACCGAACCAGTTGTTCGAGCTGGGCCGGGCGCTGTTGTCCGATCCGCGGATCGGCTGGGTGTCGATTACCGACAATCCCGGTGGCGCGCCCATGCTCCCGCCCGACTGGCTCGGCCGGCTCCTGGCCGAACAGCGCCCGCGGGTCGTGCTCCACATGACCTGCAAGGACATGAACCGCAACGGGCTCGAGGCGGCCGCCTGGCGGTACGCGGCCGAGGGCTTCGAGAACCTGCTGGCGATCACGGGCGATTACCCGACCACCGGCTTCGGCGGAACGGCCGATCCGGTCTTCGACCTCGACTCGATCGGCCTGATTGCCCTGCTGCGGTCGATGAACCAGGGGCTGCGCGTCCCCAGCCGGCGCGGGGGGACCGAAACGCTCCCGAAGACGCACTTCTACATCGGGTGCGCCGTTTCGCCTTTCAAACAGCACGAACGCGAGCTGATGCCGCAGTACTTCAAGCTGCTGCGCAAGATCCGCGCGGGGGCCGAATGGGTCATTCCGCAGTTGGGCTACGACATGCGGAAGTTCCACGAGGTCAAGCTGTTTCTCGAAGCCCGCGGCGTCCGCGTCCCCGTCATCGGCAACGTCTACCTCCTCAACCGCGCCGTGGCCACGCTGTTCCACAGCGGGAAGCTCGCCGGCTGCGTGGTCAGCGACTCGCTTCTCGACGAAGTCAACAAGCAGGCCGCCGGACCCGACAAAGGCAAGAAGTTCTTCCGCGAACTGGCTGCCAAGCAGTTGGCCGTCTTCAAGGGCCTCGGCTTTGCCGCGGGCTACCTGGGCGGGATCTCCAAGGCCGAGACCTTCTTCGAGATCATCGATCTGGCCGAACAGTACGGCGAGAACGACTGGAAGGACTTCATCAAGGAGATCCGGTACTCCAACCCCGGCGAGTTCTTCCTCTTCGAGCACGACCCCGAAACCGCCCTGAGTGCCCCGGACCGCATCAATCGCCAGTACCTCGAATCGCTCAAGAAACCCGAGAAATCCAGGCACGTCACGCTCGGCTACCGCTTGTCGCGCAAGGTCCACGACTGGGCATTCCATCGCGGCAAGGGCCTGTACGGGCTTCTGGCCCGAATCTACGCCCGCTGGGACCGCAAGCCCGGGTTCCTCAGCCGGCTGGCGTACTGGTTGGAGCGCGAAGCGAAGCACCTGGGCTACGGTTGCCAGGACTGCGGCGATTGCAGTCTGCCCGACTGCGCCTACCTGTGCCCCCTGGCCGCCTGTTCGAAGCACTCGCGCAATGGGCCCTGCGGCGGATCGGCCGGCGGAAAGTGCGAACTGTTGGACAAGGAGTGTTTCTGGGCGCGGGTCTACGAGCGTCTGAAGTACTACGGCGAGTCGGAACGGATGCTCGATGGCCCGATCGTCGTGTACGATGCCCGGCTCAAGCACTCGTCGGCCTGGGCGAACACCTACCTCGACCGCGACCATGCGGGCCGGCCCGCCCCCGACCAAACGCCCGCCAGCCCGCAGGAACCGCAAGACAAGCCGCCGCCATGAATCGTGCTTCGGCCCGGCACGCGCCGGCCGGAGCGTTTGGCCACCAACCTTGCTCTATTCGGAGGAACGGATGGCAATAGCCGGTCTGACTCTCATTGGCGAAACGATCAACGACTCGGTGCCCTCGACGCGGAAGCTGTTCGAGGCGGGCGATCTGGCGGGCATTGTCGAGCTGGCCAGATTCCAGGACGAGAAGGGCGCGGCCTACATCGACGTGAACGTCGGCGCCCGGCCGCCGGAGTTCATGGCCGACGTGGTCCGGCGCATCCAAGAGGTGACCGCCAAACCGCTTTCCATCGACACGCCCGACCCCGCGATTGCCAAGGCGGGGCTCGCCGCGTACGATCCCGCCCGCGCCGGCGGCCGCAAGCCCCTGTTGAACTCGATCTCGCCGCTGCGCGTGGGGATGTTCGATCTCTTGTCGGTCCAGCCGTTCCGCCCGATCCTGCTGATCTCCGAGCGCGTCGAGGACGGCCGCTCGCGGCCCTGCCAAACCGCGGAGCAAACCTACCAGGCCGCCACGTTCTTGCTGGCCGAGGCGCAGCGGGCGGGTCTCGAGCCCGACGATTGCATCCTCGACCCCGGCATCGCGCCGATCGGAAGCGACACCGAAGGAAACCTCAAGCGTTTGATCGGAGCGATGGAGATGCTCCACAACGACCCCAAGTTCGCCCGCGTCCACAGGTCGGTCGGGCTGAGCAATTTCACCGTGCAGTTGCCGTCGAAGCGCGCCGACGGATCCCCGGTCAAGGGCCCGCTCGAAAACGCCTTCCTGACCAAGGCCATGCCCCTGGGTCTGGACATGATCATCGGCTCGGTCAAACGCGTGTACGAAACGCTTCCGCCGGAGCATCCCGCCATGCAGTGCCTCGAAGACTGCCTGCGCCTGGGCGGCTTCGAGGCGATCCTGCGCGTGCGCGAGTTCTATCGGTAGTCTCCGATTTTCACCCCCCCCCATCCTTTCGTCCGTGCTCCCACCATGCCCTCGATCAATCCCGACTTGGAAATCGCCCGCCAGGCCAAAATGCTCCCCATCGAACGGGTCGCTGACCGACTCGGCATCGCCGACGCCGACCTGGAGCATTACGGCAAGTACAAGGCGAAAGTCTCGCTCGATCTGTACCACCGCCTCGCCGGCAAGCCCTACGGCAAGCTGGTCCTCGTGACGGCCATTACGCCCACCCCCGCGGGCGAAGGCAAGACCACGACGAGCATCGGGCTGACCGACGCGCTGAACCGCATCGGCAAGCGGGCCACGGTGTGCCTGCGCGAGCCGTCGATGGGCCCGTGCTTCGGCATGAAGGGCGGGGCGGCCGGCGGCGGAAAAGCCCAGGTCGTGCCCATGGAGGACATCAACCTCCACTTCACGGGCGATATGCACGCCATCGGCGCGGCCCACAACCTGCTCGCCGCGATGCTCGACAACCACCTCCATCACTCGAACGACCTGGCCATCGACCCGCGGCGCGTGGTCTGGAACCGCGTGATCGACATGAACGACCGCGCCCTGCGAAAGATCGTGGTGGGCCTGGGCGGGGTCGCCAACTCGATGCCCCGGGAAGACAGTTTCGACATCACCGTGGCCTCCGAGGTGATGGCCATCTTCTGCCTCTCCGAGTCCTTGTCGGAACTCAAGGATCGCCTGGGTCGGATCATCGTGGCCTACACGCGCAAGAAGGAACCGGTCACCGCCGCCAAGCTCCATGCCCACGGCGCCATGACCGTGCTGTTGAAGGACGCCCTCAACCCGAACCTCGTCCAGACCCTCGAAAACAACCCGGCGATCATCCACGGCGGCCCGTTCGCCAACATCGCCCACGGCAACAACTCCATCGTGGCCGACCTGGTGGCGCTCAAGTGCGCCGACTACGTGGTCACGGAGTCGGGCTTCGGGGCGGACA
>JANLFZ010000302.1:7155-7582 GCA_024653385.1 Thermoguttaceae bacterium
CGCCGAGAAGTTCATGAACATCAAATGCCGCAAGGCGGGCATCAGCCCCGACGTGGTCGTGATCGTCGCCACGGTCCGCGCCCTCAAGATGCACGGCGGCGTCGACCTCAAGGACCTCGCCAAGCCGAACATGGAGGCCCTGGACAAGGGCGTCGAGAATCTCAAGAAGCACATCGAGAACATCCACCGTTTCGGGCTGCCGGTCGTCGTGGCGATCAACTCGTTCACCGCCGACACCGACGAAGAGATCAAGTTCATCCAGGACAAGTGCGCGTACCTGTCGGTGAGGATCGTCCCGGCCAACCACTGGGCTTGCGGCGGCGAGGGGGCCGTCGACCTCGCCCGCGCCGTCGTCGAGGTCGCCGAAACCACCAAGAAGGACTTCACCCTCTTGTACCCCAACACCTTTTCCCACAGGGTGCAGGTG
>JANLFZ010000303.1 GCA_024653385.1 Thermoguttaceae bacterium
GCGCAAGGCCCCCGCCGCGATGACCACGGCGGCCGGTTTCGCGTCGAGGACCTTGGCCACGACCTCGGGCACATCCTGCGCGGAGGGGCACACGTACTGCCACTGGGGCTGGAGCCGAAGCGCCGTACAGGCCCGATGGAGTTCCAGAACGAACTGCCGCGCGTCGTGGTCCTCGCCGGAGATGATGCCGAAAGGCCGGCCCTCGAGAAGCGACGCCAGTTCGGCGGCCAGGGGCGGGGCCTGAAGGTGGTCGCCGGGCAACATCGAGAACATCCACGGCACGTTGGCCAGGTTCGCGGTGCGGTCGGTGCTGCCGGGGCTCACCAGCGCAAGCCGCGCCTTGGCAACCACCTGTTCCGCCAGATGCGTGGTGGTGCCGTCGGGTCCGCCAAGGACCGCCCACACCTGATGCCCGTAGACCATGCGCGTCACCTGGGTCGCGCCGTCTTTCCACGGTTGGTCGGACCAGCCCGGCACCAGCCGAAAGGGCTTGCCGCGATATCCGCCCTGGCGGTTGACCTCGTCGAGGGCCAGTTGCGCGGCCCGCCAGGCATCGCCTCCCTCGCGGTCGGCCGGATCGCTCGGACCGAAGTAGCCCAAGAGCACCTCGGCCACATCGGCCGGTTCGGGCGTTTCGCGTCCCGGTCCGGCATACTCGGTCGCGCGGGAGCGCGCGTCGAAAAAGGGTTTTTCCTTGGTTCGGGGCCCAAGCGAGTCGGCCGCGCGCCCCACGCCACCCAGCGCCGCGACCGTGGCAACGACCAGGGCAAGTCCCTTCGGCATCGGCATCGGAACCTCTCGGCGGATCGCGCAGGTCGCGCGCACCTCGCGTCTTCGGCAAAATCTACATGCCAATGGTCGGCGTTCGACTCGGCGACGCCGGCCGACTAGCGGCCCGACACTTGACGCGTGTTGTAGGTGCGGCGGTACTGACGCGTGGCATCGGTGTCGGGATAACGCTGGTCGGACGCGTAGGGATAGCTCCCCATGGCATGGAACGGCAACGGCTCGACCGTGTCGCCGCACGCCGTGTACAAGTCCATGTCCTTGCAGTAGCTGTCGGTCTTCAGGACGAACGATCGGCGATGCCCCGTCGGCACCGGGCCGAAAGCCGCGGCCGGGAATCGAAGCGTCAACTCCTCCCCCGGCCCCATGATCACGAAGCAGTCGTCGGCCACGGACAACAGCTCGGTCACGTCGCCGAACCGCGTGTAATGGCCCGGCATCAGCTTCCAAGGCACGTAGCGATCGACGTTCGAGTAGTCGTAGAGGTTGGGCTTGCGCCCGTCGGGCGAATACTCGCGAGGATAGCCGAAGAAGTGCAAGTCGGCACGGTGCGCGGCAACTTCTTGGAGCGTCACCGGCGCGTCGGACGCAACCGCCAGAAACGCCCGATCCCAGTACAACTCCATGTTGCTGGTGATGCGGAACTTGCGGTCGGAGGGCAAGACCTTGCCGCCAAGGTCGAGGGTCATCCAGTGCTGGAGCCCGGCAGGATAGCCCACCTCGTGGAACAGCTCGACCCAGCGGCCCTCGCGCAAGACCTCGACGCTGGGGGCCTTCAGGCGCAGGCCCGCTTGGGCCGCGGCATAGTTCGTCGATGAGTAACCGTACTCGACCCAGCCGTTGAGCACCAGGATGAGCCGGCCGCCCTCACCCCCGGCCCCTCTCCCGCTTGCGGGAGAGGGGAGTGCCGTGGCCAGCCGCTCGCCGAAATCGAGTTCCAGCGTGTGCTCCTTGGCGAAGCCGTGGAAGCGGTGGTCCGGCTCGGTCGCGCCGGCGTAGCGGCGGTCCACGTGGCGAAGGGCCTCGGTGACGTCCTTTCCGCGGTGATCAACCGCCCGGATCGGCTCGATCGGCTCGCGCACACAGAACACCTCGAACTTGGGTGGCGGCACGCTGACGGCCATCATCTCGTTCGGATAGACCTCGGTCCCCTCGGGATGGTCGATGGCCAGGAGCTTCGCCTCGTCGAAGTACACGACCTCCTCGAGCGGTTCGAGTACCTGGAGGACGTACTCGCCGCTCTGGGGCTCCAAACGCGGGATGGGGAGGTACTCGGTCGGATCGGGGGTGGCGTACTGGCCAGGCGCGACCAGATAACCCAGGCCGCCCATCCCTCCGAAATCGGAGACGAACTCGAACCGGCTGCCGTTCCACGCGAAGAGATGGGGGCAGGAGGAGGGTTTGCGTTCGACCTCGGTGATCTTCTCGACCCGGCCGGCCGCCAATTCCAACTCGGCCTGGAGGACGGCATCGGGCCAGAGGATGCGGAGCCATTGCACCTCGGGATTGGGCCCCAAGCCCAGGTGGACCCGAAGCGGCGGCATGGCCGTGGCCCCGGAAGGCGTCCCCACGGTGAACTGCTCGACCACCGTGCCCGACTTGACCTCGACCCGCGCCCCGATGGCCGAGTTGTTCGACCGGCTCTTCTTGCCCCGCTCTTCGGTGCCCACTAGATCCAAGGCGATGTAGTTGCCGCCCTTGGTCGCGTTCTCGATCAGCTTGGGCGACTCGTTCATTTCGGCCAGGAGGATGTCGCACTTGCCGTCGCTGTTCCAATCGGCGACCACGCAGACGGCATCCCCCTTGGTCTTGATCGCCGCCAGGAGGTTCCCCCGATCGACCTCGGCCGCATCGAGGAACCGGGCGTTAGGCCAGTCGTTGAGCAGCAGCACGGGACCTCGCGAGCCGTCACGGCGATGGGCATCGGCGATCACCAGATCGAGGTCGCCATCGTTGTCCATGTCGGCGAACTGGCCGCTCGTGCCGCCCAAGCCGGTCCAGCGCGCAGCAAAGTCCTTGTCAGGCTCGAACTTCCAGCCGCCGCGGTTGAGATAGAGGTGGACTTCCTTGCCCGTGAAAATCAGCAGGTCGCGGCGGGAGTCCTTGTTCGGGTCGCCGGTGGTCGCGCCGACCGCGCCGGAGACTGTCACGCCCATCGCTTGGGCCTCGGCCATGTGAAACCGCCCCACGCGGTCGTTCACCCAAGCGATCGGGGGCTTGCCGGCTGGGAAGAACATCAGATCAAGATCGCGGTCGCCGTCGAGATCATCAAAGACCACGGCGGCCAAGGCGGTCTCGGGCAGAGCCACCCCCGACTTGGCAGCCACCTCGGGGTAGGTGCCGTCGCGATTGTTGTTGTAAAGCTTGCTGGCGGCGGCCCTTGCATCGCCGGTGGCCGGGATCGAGCCGGCCGCAACGCGCAGGGCCAGCAGGTCCAGGTCGCCGTCGCAGTCGAGGTCCACCAGCCTGGCGCACGAGGTCAGGTGCGGCTCCGCAGCCGCCACCGGGGTCTTGGGCGCGGTGAACTTGCCTTTGCCGTCGTTGAGCAACAGCAGGTCGTCGCCTGCCCGGCCCAGCCAGAGATCCAAGTCACCATCGTTGTCGACGTCGCCCAGGCAGGGCGAGGTGACGTGGTCGGCCAGGGACTGGCCCGGCGAGAATCCCCCCTTGCCGTCGTTGAGCCACACGGCGGCGGTGCCGTTGTCGTTCAGGCCGCACAGCACCAGATCAAGGTCGCCGTCGCCATCGAGGTCGCCCACCGCGATGCCGGGCAGACCGATTTGGCCGCCCTGCCACTTCCAGGGCTTCATGGGGGCGTCGAGCGAGCGGACGTCGGGCGAGAAGAGGATTCGCGGGCCCGGCGACTCCGCGCGCGGCATGGGAAACCCTTCCGGCCCGAGCGCCAGATAGTACTTGCCCGACGACGAATACTGGTTCCCTACGGTAAACGCCTTGCCGTCGAGTTCGGCATCGCTGAGGGCCTTGAACCGCTCCAACAGCGGCACTGCCTTGTCGCGCTGCCGGGCCCGCTGGTACAGCGAGAACAGGCGGTAATGGCTCGAGGCGAATCCGGGGTCGCGGTCGACCACCTGCTGGAGAAGCGCGATGGCCTCCTCGTTTCGACCGAGATTCGAAAGCACTTCGGCATACTTGTAACCCACGTACACGTCGTCGGGATCGGCCGCGTGGACCTTGCGGTAGTACTCCACCGCCTGGTCCATCTTGCCCAGGTGCTGGTAGTACATCCCCAGCAGGAAGTTCGCGTGCAAGTGGTTGGGGTCGCTCGCCAGGATGTCTTCGCAGATCTTCCGAGCCTTGTCCAGCGAGCCGTCCTTGCCCTCCATGTTGTAATAGGCCAGCGCGAGATTGAACCGGGCGGCCGTCCAACCCGGGACCATTTCGACGACGCGGGCGAAGGTCTGGGCGGCTTTGACGTAGTCGTATTGCTCGAGTCGGGCCGCCCCGCGATTGAACTCGGCCAACGCCTTGGCGAGCGTCTCGGGGTCGCCGGAGATCGCCGAGCCTGTCTGGCCGCCGGGACCTTCGGCCGCCCCGGCTCCGCCAACCGGGGTCATGTCTTTCGGCGCTGCCGCGTTATCGGTTGCAGCACGAGCGCCCCCGGCGGAATCCGCCGGGGCCGGCCCCTTCGCGTCCTGGCCCCGGCATCCCAACAGTGTCAAAACGCCCGCGCATACCACGCCAAAAGCAATCGTGCCAAGCCTCGCTCGGGCGTACCCTTCCCGGACCTCGCACCCCTCCCTCCGGTTACGCGCGCTGGCCATGCGATCTCCTTGTTGATTCGCCTGTCAAAAGGTGGGAAGATGATTATTCTCTGGTTTGCAGAAAATCCCCGCAATCCGGTCGAACTCTCCCCGCGCGAGAAACGTAGGAGGCACGACGCACCAGCGGTGCGACCGGAACAGGGAAGGGGGCTCTTTCATCGTCGTCATTTTCCCATTCTTTGCCCCTATCGGGGGAGACTATGTCGCCGTCGCGCTCATGCTGCCAGGGATTCCCGCGCCAGCCCACCGCCGCGTGTATTGCACTGGTACTTACGTTGCTGGCGACGAGTCAGGTCGCTTGCGGGGTGGAAATCGTTTCAACCCGGGCGGTCTTGGGGCATCACTTGCTCGTGACACAGATTCCGGCCGGAAGCGACGCCGAGCGGGCTGGCCCGAGTTCCGGTGGCATGCTCCGGGCCGACTACGGCGACGGGGGGCGGATCGCGCTGGTCGCACCCGACGGTTCCGTGCGGGTTCTGACCCAGGGCTTCCATAGCGCGTGCGAACCCGACGTCTCGTTCGATGGCAAGCGGTTCCTCTTTGCCGGAAGACGCACGGCCACCGAGCGTTGGAACATTTTCGAGATGCTGATCGACGGTTCGGGCGTGCGGCAGATCACCAAGGGCCCCGGCGACTGCCGCAGCCCAGGCTATCAGTCGACCCAATACGTGATTACGGCTTCGGAGCCTTGGTATCAGATTACATTCGTCGGCACGGTCCCCGGCTCGCTGAACGAAATCGGGACCGCTCCGGCCACGGCATTGTATGCCTGCAAGCTCGACGGCACCGAGGTGAAACGACTGACGTACAATCTTTCGAGTGATTATGATCCCGCCATTATGTGGGATGGGCGGTTGCTCTACGCCAGTTGGCAGCGCGCGCGGCTCAGCCATGGGCTCCTGGGCCAGATCCGCATCTTCGGCGTCAACACCGATGGCGGCGACTACGCGGCCTATGTCCAGCCGTCCGCCAGGCGGATTCAACACATGCCGTGTACCACGCCCACGGGGCAGGCGGTCTTTGTCGAGTGCGACCGGGCACCGTGGGACGGGGCGGGAACCTTGGCTTGCGTCGAGACCCGGCGCCCACTGCGCACGTACCGCGCCCTGACCATCGAGGCCGATGGTCTGTTTCATAGTCCCTCGCCTCTTCCGGACGGCCGCATCCTGGTCTCTCGCCGCGGCGCCGACGGCGCCGGCACCCACGGGGTGTATCGCCTGGACCTCCGCTCCGGTCGGTTGGAGCCGGTGTTCGACGACCCCGGCGCGCACGATGTCCAAGCCAAGGCGGTCGTGGCCCGCGACGAGCCGGATGGACGATCGAGCGTCGTGAGCGAGGGCGACCCGCACGGTAAGCTCTACTGCCTGAACATCTATCAGTCGGACCTCAAGGACAAGACCTGGATGCCGGCAGGCTCGGTGAAGCGGCTCCGCGTCCTCGAGGGTCTGCCGCGCCGCGACGGCGGGACGGCGGCGCAGGCGACTTCCGCCCAGGCCGCCGGGATCGAACACGGCACGCCCCAATTGGCGCTGCGCCGGATCTTGGGCGAAGCGCCGATCGAGCCGGACGGGTCGTTCAATCTCGAAGTGCCCTCGAACACGCCCATCGAGCTGCAAATCCTCGACGAACACGGGATGGCGTTGCGGAGTTGCGGGTGGATTTGGGCCCGCAGCCACCAGTCGCAGGGTTGCATCGGCTGCCACGAGGACCCGGAACTCTCGCCCGACAACTACGTGACGCAGTCGCTAGCCAAGGACTCGTATCCGATATCGCCCCCGGTCGAGCAGCGGCGCGCCGTGGATTTCCGCCGCGACCTGATGCCTTTAATCGCGAAAAAGTGTGCTGGTTGCCACGACAAGGGCGGCGCCGCGCCGTATCTCGACGCGGGGAAAGAGCTGGCCATCGGCCCGATCTCAATCACTTCGGCCCGCCGCACCTACGAGGCACTCTTGGCTCCGGACGAGGGGGGCTGGCAGCGCAGTGGCCGCGGCAAGTACGTCGACCCGGGCCAGGCGAGAACCAGCCCCCTGGTGTGGCACTTGTTCGGACGAAATACGTCGCGGCCCTGGGATGGCCCCGCGTGCCAAAGGCAGGCCAAGCCCATCGAGCCCGGCAAGCTGGAACCGCTTAGCGACGAGGAACGCCGGCGGTTTGTCGAGTGGATTGACCTGGGGGCCCCGTGGGATAGTATCCCGAAGTAGACAACCGTTTGGGGGATCCCGGTCCTCGCGGCAGGCGCCGCGAACAGGCTAAGGTTTCTTACGGCCGGAAGGCGAAGACGAGGGGGAATTCATGAGACGTATCGCAGCGATCCTCGGGCTGGGGCTTGCCGTGGCTGTGGCGCGACCGACGGTGGGGGCAGAGCTGCCCGTGTTCACCGACATCACCGAGCAGGCGGGGATTCGCTTCAAGCATAGCATCGGCGATTTCAAGCTCAGCAACATCGTCGAGGGCACCGGCGCGGGCGCCTTGTTCTTCGACTTCGACAACGATGGTTGGCTCGACATCTACCTCGTCACCGGGCGCTGGCACGAAGACGTTAGCGACAATTTCGGCAGGCAACTGCGCGGCAAGCTCTCGAACCGGCTCTACCGGAACAACCACGACGGCACGTTCACCGACGTGACCGAGACGGCGGGCGTGGGGGGCAAGGGGTTCAGCTTCGGGGCCTCGGCCGCCGACTTCGACAACGACGGCGACCTCGATCTCTACGTCTGCTGTTATGGCGAAAACGAGTTCTACCGCAACGAGGGCAACGGCAAGTTCACCGACATCTCGAAGTCGTCGGGGCTGGCCGACCCGCGCTGGAGCCTCCAGGCCCTCTGGTTCGATTACGACGGCGACGGCGACCTCGACGTGTACGTGGTCAACTACCTCGAGTACGACAAGGGGAAATTCCGGTCCTACTACGCCCCCCAGAACTATCCCGGCCCGTTGAGCTACCCCGGCCAGCCCG
>JANLFZ010000304.1 GCA_024653385.1 Thermoguttaceae bacterium
GCTCATCCGGTTCCTTGCCCCGCGCCTCCCGCCGCGAGCCGCCTCGGGCCGCCTCACCGCTCGAAGTGCGCCAAAAAAAACACCAGGAAGCCCCTTGACACCGAAGGCTCTTTCAGGGAAGTGGCACACTGAACGCAAGTACCACATTTCGAGCAAGAGCACTAGGCCCTCTACGGCCTCTGCGACCTCACTGGCCCTCGTGGTGCGGCAAACCATCCGCCAGCGGCAGCCAGACGCGCATCTGCGGTTCGCCTCGGTTGTTCCAGGCGAAATACGGGATCAACGTCACCTGGCACCGACGCGGCGATGCCTCAGTCACCTGGCCATAAAGTGGGGCCTGGCGGCTCAAACGGAGGCTCGGGCTTGCGACCATCTCGCCGCGCAGACAGCGCACTCGGTCCAGCGGGGCCGCAAGGGTAACCAACTCGAACGCCGCACGGCGAGGCAACCGCACTTCGTGCAGGGCAACGCCCTCGGGCAGGTCGTGCGACTCCAGGCAGTAGACGATCGGACCGCGCATCACCGCGGCCTGGTGGACCAGCGATTCAACCAGCGGGTTGGCCTCGATCAGGCGGGGTTGCATGGGCAGGGTCAACTCGATCGTGTCGCCGGTGTTCCAACGCCGCGTCAACGCAAGATAGTGGCCCGGCCGCGGTTCCGATGGGTCCGCCCGGCCGTTGATTCTCACCCGCGCGCCATCGGCCCAGGCGGGCACTCGCAGTCGCAGCGCGAGCTGGCCGGCCGGCGCGGCCTTCCAGACGAACCGCACCTCGCCCGACCAAGGATATTCGGTGGTCTGCTCCAATTCCACGGCACCGTGCCCAGGCAGGTCCGTCCGGAGCGTGCTGCCGCCATACAGGTGGACCCACACGTCGTCGCCGCGCGTGCCATAGGCCCAGCGGTGCAACTGGCCGAACACGCGGGCCACCTGGGGCGGGCAGCAGTAGCAGTTCCAGTCGCTCCAGCGCTGGCGAGCGTCGTTCGAAAGCAGCTTCTGCTCTTTTCCATGCCAGGCCAGGGGATTCGTGTAGAAGAACCGTTCGCCGTCGAGCGAAACCGCTGCAAGGCAGGCGTTGAAGAGCGTCTGCTCCATCCAGTCCGCGTAGCGGGCGTCGCCGGTCGCTTCCAGCAGGCGCCGGCAGAACATGGCGAAGCCGAAACTCGAGCACGTTTCGTTGTAGGCGTGCGCCAGTGGCAGGTCGTAGGCATTGCCGAACGCCTCATGGACATCGTCCCCGCGCGGCGAATGCCCCCGGTGGTAGGCCGCCACCCCGCCGGTGATGTAGACCTTCGAGGCCAGAATGTCCTCGCCAATCCGCACCAGCGCGTCGAGCAACTCGCGATCGCCGGTCTCTCGCGCTAGCTCGGCCGCGCCGCAGTAGAGATACGTCGCCGTAACGGCGTGCCCGACAGCCTCGGTCTCCTTGCGCAGCGGACGCCGCATCTGGTTCTGGTCGCCGGGATGGGGCTCGGCCGCCGTGGGAAACCGCGGCGTGGGCTGCGTGCCCCGGGCGTTCACAAAGACGCGGCACAGATCAACGTACCGGCGGTCGCCCGTGGCGCGGTACAGGTCCAATAGGCCCATAAGATGGGAGGGATTCCAACCGAAGTTCGCCGCCCTCGCGGGCCGATCGTGGAATTCGTTGAACGAGAGATCGGCGGCCCGCCGGGCCACGGCCAACAGGCTGGACTTGCCCGTCACCGCGTGATGAACCGCCGCGGCCGTGAACAAATGGCCGAAGTTGTAGTCCTCGTGATCGAAACGGGTCGTGAACCCCGACGTGGCGCGGGCGAGTTGGTTCACCGTGTGCAGGTAGCCGTCGGCACGCTGGGCCCGCGCGATCACGGCGATCCGCTCATCGAGTTCGCGGTCCAGCGCGGCGTCGCCGGTCGCGGCCAACGCGTAGCATAAGGCCTCGAGGTACTTGTAGACGTCGCCATCGCCCCAGCGACAATCGCCCTTGGCCTCGTTCGACTGGCCGGCGACCAGTTTGAAATTGGTGAAGGCCGCCTTGCTGCCGGGCCTGTCGATCACGCGGCGGATGCTCGGGATCGTCCGGGTGAAGCAAAGCACCTGCTGCTGCGCCCAATGGCCTTTCGTCCAACGCGATTCCTGAAGCCCAAACGGCCGGATGGCAGCCAACGAGGGCGCATCGGCGCCAGCGCCGGGTGCTACGGCGACGCAGACCATACCCACTGCCGCGATCCAACGGAAGGCCACCGTGGCGGATCTCATCGCGATTGACCCTTCCACGCCCACGACGAAATCAACCCCTCGCCCGGCCGATCGCCGTGAGTCGCGTAACGGTTCCCGGGGATTCTCGCCGGAGTGTGGACGGCCATGAACACCCCCGACGCCTCTTCTCGACGTCACCCGCCCGGGATCCGCCACCGCCGGACATCCAACCCGGGGATGGCCGATTGCAGAGCGGCGACCGCGTCGTCCGAGACGCCGACCATGGCGACGTTCAGTCGCTTGAGGTTCTTGAGTTTCCCAAGCGACAGGAGTCCCTTGTCGCTGATCCGAAGCAGTTCCAGGTCGAGTTCCTCGAGGCTGGCGATCTTGGAGATTTCAGCGAGGCCCCGGTCGCCGACCGCTGTTTCGGCCAGCCGCAGGTAGGTCAGTTTCGGCAAGCGGGCCAGGTGTGCCATGCCGGCGTCGGTCACCTGGGTCTTCCACAGGCTCAGCCACGTCAGGTTCTTCATGGCGCCGACGTGTTTCATCGCATCATCGTCGGCTCTGGTCTCGGCCAGGTCGATCCGCTCGAGACACGCGCCGTCTTTGACCCGGGCCAGGCATGCGCCGGTGATCGGGGTGCCGCGCAGAAAGAGCAACCGCAGCTTCGGCATGCCGGCCAGCGCGGCAAGACCGCGATCGCTCACGTTCCGGCAATGGGTAACCCGCAGGCTGGCCAACTCGGGGAAGTTCGCCAGTACCTTGAGCCCGTCGTCGGTGATGGCTGCCGGGCCCTCGATATACAGCTCGGCGAGGTTGGCCATGCTGGCGAGGTTTGCAAGGCCGGCGTCGCCGAGCGCCGGGCTGCGGAGCCGAATCGCGACGAGGTTCTTGAGGCCAGCCACGTGGGCAAGGCCCGCGTCGGTCAGCCGCTTGCACCCGCGAAGATCGAGAAGCCGGAGCCGTTCGAGCCGCGCGAGGTGCGCAAGGCCCGCGTCGCTCAGGTTGTTGTCGCGCAATTCGAGAAACTGCAACTCGCCAAGGGCGCCGAGGTGGACCAGGGCGGCGTCGGTGATTCGCGCGGCGCTGCTCAGATCCAAGCGCCGCAGGTTGCGAAGCTGCTTCAAGCGGGCCACTCCATCGTCGGCGAGGCTCGTGCCCTCGAGCACCAGGTGGCGCAGCTTCGGCAGGGCGGCGAGGTAGTCCACCGAGACGTCGGTAATCGCCTCGCCTCGAAGCGACAGCTCTTCGAGGTCCGTCAGTGCCGCGATCACCTTGACATCCTCGTCGCCGGCGGGGATCTTCTTGGCCTCGACGCCGACCACCTTGCTGCCGTCGTAGCGGATGCTGCCTGCCAATCCGTCGACGCGATCCAAAGCCGCCCGGATCGCCGGCTGCCCTTCCGCCGGAGCGGCCGCGCGTAGAGCGTCCGCCGGCCCGGCAGGCGAGCCATCCAGGCACACGGCCGCGCTCAGGCAGCCGAGACCGAGCCATCGAAGAAGACGACCAGCCCGTCCACCCATGGGCACCGCACTCCCAGACGGCGCGTCAGAGTGTCCAACCTTCGCGGTAGGGCGGGCGGATCTTCTGGTCGGCCTGTTCGTGGTTCACGATGCGGCAGGCCACGGGATCGAACTCCAGCGTCGTGTCGGGGAACTGGGTTGCGATATTGGCCAGTAGATACCACTCGGTGAACGGCCCGCTGAAGGCGTTGAAGCAGCTCATCGTCGGCGATGCCTTCTTCATCCCGTCGGCCCAGCCGCGCAGGAAACCGCCGGGCAGCGGACGCGGCAGGAATTGCGGCGGGTCGTCGAGGTTCTTGAACTTGTCTTCCGGAAACATGGCCACGGTGGTGTCGCCGTGCCCAAAGGTGTACATGATCCCTTCGGTACCCACCCACAGATTGCCCACCCAGTTGCCCCAACGCTTGTCGTCGACGCTGCCCCATTGGGGATGCTTCGCGAACAGCTCGCGGAGGTAAGCCCGGCGGCGCTTCTCGGCCTCCCGGCCGCCGGCATACCAGCTTATGCGGATCGGCGGCATGTTCATGCGGGCCGGGACGTCCCAGTGGACGATGCTGGAACTAGGAAAGGTCAGATCGCACACTTCGCAGCATTCGGCGGTGACGCGAATCGTCTTGGCGCCCGCGGCCGGCGGCTTCTCGTCGATGGGCCAGAGGGTTTCGAGTTTCATCGCCTTGAAGAGCGTGGCCCAAAGGTGCGCGCCCCACCAGCCCGGATGACCGCACGAGAAGTCGCGCCACATCGAGTGGTTCATCCATTCGGGGTGGTAGGGCCGGAACGCGGCCGGGCCGAGCCACAGGTTCCAGTTCAGGTAGTCCGGCACCGCGTGGGTTCCGGAGGGGGCCTTGCGCGGCCCGGCGCCGCCACCGCCCCACATGTGAATGGTCTGAATCTCGCCGAGCCTACCCGCCCACACGTTCTCGATCACGCGGACATTGTAACCGGCCTGATTGCCCATTTGCGTCGAACGCTTCTTCTCGACGGTCAGCCTGGCGAGGGTCCGTGCTTCGTGGATCGTGCGGGTTAGTCCTTTCTCGCAGAACACGTGCAGGCCCGCGCGCAGGGCCAGCGCCGACGGCGCGGCGTGGACGTGGTCGGGCGTGGCGACGACGATGGCGTCGAGCTTCGAACCCATCTCGTCGATCATCGCCCGGTAGTCCTCATACTTGGGGACGTCCGGATAGCGCTGAAACGACTCGGCGGCCTTCTTCTTGTTGACATCGCACAGGGCGGCGATGCGGCCGCCCGTCTGCTGGCGGATCGACGACCACCCTTCCTCGACGGCGAACGCCGAGCCCCGCCCACCAAGCCCCACCACGGCCACCTGAGGGCGCTCGTTGGCCGCATAGCCCAGAGCCTGGTCCCGCGCCAAGAGGAGTGGACCGCCCGCGGCCGCCGCGGCGAGAAATCCCCGCCGCGCCAGACGCCTTTCGAGCGACACGGGTCGCCGGTTTGGTCCGTTCTTCGCTGTGGCCATGGGATGCTCCCTCTCAATACCGGGTTGATGTCGGATTGGGGCGTCGAGGTCTACGTCCGTGGCCTCGCCGATGACGCGCAGGATGATCGGCCGGCCCATCGCCATCGTCTCAAAAATCTACGAGGGCAGCCGGGGCCGTGGCTACGGGCGACTCCAGTCGACGACAATGAGGCCATCAATCCCCGTGAAATCAGCCGCGTTCCGCGTGACAAGGGCTGCGCCGTTGGCGAGCGCAATCGCAGCGATCCGCAGATCCATTCGGCCAGCCCGCGGCTTCTCCTTGCGGAGTCGTTCGTACGCGTCCGCCGCCCGTTCCGTAAAGGTCAGAACGGGGAGCCTGCTGAGAAAGCGGACCGTCAAGGTCATCCGCTCGTAAACGGGAACCAATTGCCGCGCCGTCCTGGCACGACGCAACAGCGCATACCATGCCGAAAGTTGCTCTTCGACGGTAATGATGGTAGTGGCCACCTCGTCCGGGCCGTAACGGCTCACATGCGCAGACACCGTCGGGTGGCCGTCCTGAAGCAGGGACACCGTGTCCGTATCAAGGACAAACCGGATCACGGGGCGTTAGGATCCTCATCAATGCCCCGGCGATAGTCCGCGATTGCCTGCTGCCAGTCGTCGAAGAAGGGGTCGTCGTGAAACACGCCCGCCATGTCGAGCCAGGGGTTGGTGCCCGACGGCAAGTCGATCAGCGCGATGCGAGCGCCCTGCGCAAGACGTTCGTCGATCCGCTCTTTGAGTTTCGCCAGGGCTGCATCCGGGGTCTCCGCTTCGACGCTGCCAACGAAAGGCTCGCTTGCCGTCGCACGATAGCGCTCGTGCGAAATCGGTTCAATGAGAACGGGGATCTTCATGGCGCAAGCCCTCCCAGGAGTCATTCTCGCGACCGGCGGCGCACTCCGTCACCAGTCAACTATACGCCGTTCCGTTGCGACAGACCAGCTCGACCCGATTCGACCCTGGGCAGAACTCAGTACGCATCCCCGCTACTTCCGAGCCCCGACCGCTCCGTCCGGGTCGGAATCGCGGCGCGAGGATGCTCGAGCCCGCTTCGACGCCGCCGACCGATCGGCCGGGCGAGCCTCAAGCTCGGCGTCCGCCGCCGGAACGTATTCCATCCGCGCCACCGCGTGCAACAGCTCCAGGTATTGCTCGGCCAAACAATCGCGGTTGTACTTCTCGGCCACGTACTGGCGCGCGCGCAGGCCGGCTTGCGCGGCCTGGCCGGGGTCGTCGGCCAGGCGTTCGACCGCCTCGACGAGCGATTCGGCCGAGTCGGGCTCCATCAAGACGCCCGAGCCGGCCTCGAGCACAATCTGCCGGGCCTCGCCGTTGACGCCCAGGATGATCGGCCGGCCCATCGCCATCGTCTCAAAAATCTTCGAGGGCAGCACCGTGCCGAACAACTCGCACTGCTTCAGATGGATCAGGCACGCCCCCGAGCTGGCCAGAATCGGCGGGATCTCTTCCTTGGGCTGCCGGCCCGTGAAGATCACCAGGCGCTCCAGGCCGTCGCGCCGGGCCTGGTCTTCAAGTCGCTGGCGCATGGCCCCGTCGCCCACCAGGCAGAAGCGGATGTCGTCGCGCCCCTTGGCCTTCAGTAGGCGCGCGGCCCCAAGCACCACCTCCAGCCCGTGCGCCATGCCGATCGTGCCCACGTACGAGCAGACGAACTTGTCCTCGAGGTCCCACATGTGCAAGAACCGCGGGTCGGGCTCGCCCGGCACGAAGAACCGCAGATCGACCCCGTTGGTAATGACCGAGATGCGGTCGGCCACGTCGGCCTTCTCGACGATCTTGTCGCGGTAGCCCTGTCCCACGGCCACGATGTGGTCGGCCGCCAGGTACATGCGGCGCTCCATCCACTGGAGGAACCGAAGGATCGGCCGGTTGCGGATGGCGCCGACGGTCTCGATCGACTCGGGCCAGATGTCGCGGATTTCGAGCACAAACGGCACGCGCTTGAGCCACTGGACGATCAGCCCGGCCCAGCCGCAGAAGAACTGTGGGCTGGTGGCCACGACCACGTCGGGCCGCGGCAGCCAGAGGGCCGTCCAGACCGCCGACAGCATATACGACAGGTAATTCGCGATCCGCCGCACCGTGCCCGCATTGGCCGCAAGGTACGTCCACACCCGCACCACGCGGACCCCATCGACGAACTCCACCTGGCGCCGCAGCCGGTTGCGGTAGCCTGGGTAGACCACGCCGTCGGGGCAGTTCGGCACGCAGGTGACCACGGTCACGTCGTGCCCCGCCTTGGCCCAGCGCACGCAGTGCTCGTACGTGCGCGTGGCCGGGGCGTTGACCTCAGGCGGAAAGTAGTGGGAGAAGAAGAG